>NC_001318.1:0-303574 GCF_000008685.2 Borreliella burgdorferi B31
TAAATATAATTTAATAGTATAAAAAAAATTAAATCAAATTAATAATAGTTTAAAAAACTGTTTGTATAATATAATATTATTATATATAATATTAAGCAACTACTATGATACTAATGAAGTATAGTGCTATTTTATTAATATGTAGCGTTAATTTATTTTGTTTTCAAAATAAATTAACTACTTCTCGATGGGAATTCCCTAAAGAAGATTTAATTAAAAAAAAAATAAAAATAGGCATAATTTACCATAATTACATAAATTCTATCTTTTACAATGAAAATTATAAATACATTGCCTTTATCGGAATATTGACATCTTATAATGAATGGATTGAAATACAATTTAGCCCCATAAATTTTTTTACTATCCCAACAAATAAAGATTTTATTTCAAATACTTATTTCAATTTAGCTTTCACTATTTACATTACCAAGTATTCAATTTTAACTGATACACTTGCTATAAAATTTTTTATTGGAACCCAAATCGATTTAACTCTGAGAACTACTATATTTACAGGAAAAACAACTCATGCATTTCTCTATCCAATTCTTCCCATAATTACCTTCAAATTTGAAATTGATTTCATACCTAATAACTATAGTATTTACTATAAATTATCGACTTCTTTTAAAGAATTTATCCTTTTAGATCTAGGAATTTCTATATTTATATAATCCTTTTTTTATTATAGAACTTTTTTTATGGTATAAATTATTTAACACAAATTGTAAAAAGACCAAAAACAAATTTTCAAAACAATTTCACTAAGGAATGAGTACTATATTGACACCCGAACTCAAAGACTTTTTAATAGCATTTTCAATATTAGAAAAACTTCTTGTAATTGCTCCCATATCATAAGAATCTGTCATCATAATACTAGTAATATTTAAATTTTCCCTTATAATATTAACAATACTTTTAGACATGCTAGTTATATCTTTAGAAATTTTAGGAACATTTACATGACCAATCATAATAAATTTAGCAGCTCTACCAAAAACAAATGGAACAAAATTATTTAACATTAAAAAGCTTTTACTATAAGGCAAAAATGCTAAATATTTATGTGTATCTGTAGTTGTTCCCCCTAATCCAGGAAAATGTTTGATTGCCGAAAATACTCCATTATTCTGCATACCATCAATAAAAGCTTCTACCATAAGTCCAATATTATAAGCGGAATATCCTCCAAATGTCCTATTTAATAAAGGAGTATGTGGTGCAAATTTTATATCGGCAACTGGAGCCATATTTAAATTAATACCCAATCTACGCAATTGTTTAGCAAGAACTTCACCAATTTTATAAATAAGATGCAAATCTTTAACACCCCCCACATGCTCCATGGCCGGAAAATTATAAACCCCCATTTTTTTATTTTCACTAGCTCTACTAACTATTCCCCCCTCTTCATCAATAGCAATAAAAATATCATGTCCAATATGACTCTTTATTGCATTAATCAATCCCTTTGTCTGCTCCGCATCTTTTAAATTTTCTCTAAATAAAATTATACCAATTGGATTAATCTTTTTTATTCTATTAATATCATCGATATTAAGCTCTTGAACATTCTTAAAATTTGTTAAATTTCTAATCCCAATAAATAAATTTCTATCTTTTAAAATAGTTTGAAAATCTAATTCACCTAAGAATTTTATCAAATCTACAAGATCTGATTTATCCTTGTTAAAATATTCATAATCTATTTCTGGTAAAGATTCTATCGCAATTAAATTTAAGCAAAAAAAGCTAAAAAACAAAAAAGAAAAGGTTTTTAAAAAGTCCATTTATATAGCCCACAAAGCAAACCATAATCTTTTGATAACAAATCAGGAAGAGCGCTAAAATTCTTAGCAGAATTATCGATCCCCTTTTTACAACAATATCCACATATATCTTCAAGATTACTATTAAGCAACATGTTAATAAATAACTTTGCAGGAAGGAATCTTCTATTTCTATCAACCGTTAAAATTAATGGATTTTCTATTAATTTTAACACTTCCCACGTTATTTGCTCAACCGAAATATATTTACCAATTTCTTTATCTTGCTCTATAATTCTAATGGGCATTTTTTCTATTATTTCATCAATATTTTTTATCAAATACTCTAAATTAAAAAGTCCAGTTGCACAATTAAACAGCAGTCTATTACCCTTATTTTCAAACTCTTGCACAATCTCTGAAGAAATCCCCCCGCCAATATCAACACAAGTTAAACGATTTTCACCATTTACTGCCAATATCCCTCCCTTAAAATCCGCTTTGCTTTTAAAACTAAATTCAAACCCAGAAGAACAATTAGTCAAAGCCATTAAAGCAAGTGCTTTAAAATTAATTGTAAAGCCCATATTATCAACATTACCAATATATATAAATCTTTTACCAGATTCATAAAGCTTTAAATAAATATCTTTTAAAATTTTAAAATTTTGACCATGACCGGCAGGCAAAGCCAAAATAGAATTAGCATTTTTATTATCTTTGAGAGTAAAATATTGATAATTGGAGCTATTCAGTTTTTCATAACAATAAACTAAAGGTTGAACAGCTGTGAAAACATCTTCTTTTTTGAGATTGCAAAAATTTACACTTTTAATCAAGTCATCTGCAAATAAATCGTCCAAAGATTTTGAAATAAATTCATCCGTTTTGCAACTAGTCATTTGAAATATTGAGGGCTTGATCATTTTGCCACAAAAAGATTCATATCTTTTAGCAACCATTAAAAGATGCCTAATTTTCAAAGCCAAAAATGAAAATCCAAAACTACCATCTTTGTTAATATAAGCTGGTGTTATCCCCTTTGGAAATTCTCCAAATTTTTCTTTAAATTCAAGTATTTTAGATTCATATAACATATATAAATCTTCATTTAACGCCCTATTTTTAGCTAAATCAAAATAACTTGTTGCAGAGCCACCATTTAAGATTCCAAAAGAAAGGTATGGGAAAAGCATTAGACCCAAATTTTCAAGATCACAAGAAGAAAAAATATAACAATCACCTTCTTCTGATTGCAAAAATTTAGAAAAATCATGAAAATATTTTTTTAAATTATCTTCAACCAAGCCTTTGTTGAACTTAAACCTCAAAATTTCATCCGAAATATTAAAAATATTTTCATGGTATCGCAAGGAAAATATTTAATGGATTCAAAAGTATTAGGACAAATCTTGCCAGAATTAAGTTTTTCAAGTATCATTTCAGAAAAAATTTTATCAACTTTAACATTCATAAGTTAAAACCAAAACCCTTAAAGAAAAGCTTATTAATATAAGCAAAAAAACAAATTTTTAAGTATAATAACATAAGTGGCTATACTATTGATTATTAAAATTATAGCAATAATATGACTAGAATATCAATGAGAAGAAATTTACATGCTTAAACAATATTCACTTAACATGAAAAATTTTAAAAAAGCTTTTGATGAGATGATATTTTCTCCTTCAGGATTTAGAAAAATTTTTGCAAAATCAAAAAATGAAGATTCAACAGAAAATGAAATAAACAATAAAGATAAAGCACTAATAGCACTAATAATCTTCACAATATCAAATTATTTTAAAAATGAATCTAAGCCCTATATTGGATTGGGATTAGATTCAAGACCAACTGGCAACATTATTGCAGAAATAACAATAAAAATATTAATAACAAACAAAGAAAAGATTAGATTTTTTGGAATACTTCCAATAACTGAAATTTTAGCTTATACAAAAAACAGCAAAGATTCAAAGGGCTTTATTTATATTTCCGCAAGCCATAATCCAATAGGATACAATGGGATAAAAATAGGGTTAAACGATGGTGGCGTACTAAATTCCGCAAAAGCTAATGAAATAATACAGCAAATTAAAAAAAATAGCCAAAATGAAAAGCTAATAAGCCATTTAATTAACACTCTAAACAAATTTGATGAAGATAAATCCAATTTAGAATATTATAATAAAATAATAAAATTAGAAAGAAAAAATAAAAACCAATCTTATGAAGCATATAAATCATTAATACATGAAATAGCATATGAAAACGATATTAACAATAAAAATATCGAAATTTTAAAGAAAAGAATACTAAAAAATCCAATTGGAATAATAGCAGAGATGAACGGAAGCTCCCGAATCAATTCGATAGATAAAGAATTGATAGAATCTTTGGGATTGAAAGTAAAATTATATAATGACGAAATAGGTATTTTTAAGCACAGTATTATTCCTGAAGGAAAATCCTTAAATGAATGTAAAAAGTTGCTACAAAATAAATATATACAAGACAATTCTTTTGAGCTAGGATACGTACCAGATTGTGATGGAGATAGGGGCAATCTGGTGTTTATAGATAAAGCCACAAACACTGCAAATATCATCGAAGCACAAAAAATATTTGCACTTGTAGTCATTTCAGAACTTAGCTATCTTTATTATACAGGAATAAAAAATAACATAGCAATAGTAACCAATGATGCAACATCTCTAAATATTGAAAAAATTGCAAATTTTTTCAACGCCAAAGTTTATAGAGTAGAGGTTGGAGAAGCTAATTTAACAGAGATGGCAGATGATTTAAGAGCCCAGGGATTGATTGTAAAAATCTCAGGAGAGGGATCAAATGGGGGATGCATAATTCATCCTTCAAGGGTAAGAGACCCAATTACTACTTTACTTAGTATCGTAAAATTATTAAAAATGAAAGAACTTTACCAAATATGGTGTAAATTGTCTAAAAACCACTATAAAGAAAAGTACGACTTAAAAGATATTTTAAATACAACAAATTTTTATAGTAATGTAATAGTATCATCCAAAAAAGCCAATTTAACAAATCTAAAAATAGAAAATCAAGAAATTTTAAAAAGCAATTATGAAAATCTATTGATTAAAGAGATAAAAAGTAATAAGTTATTTCAAGAATTATCAGTAGTTGATTATGAAATCATTAACTATGAAGGCAAAAGACAATCTAAGATTAGAACAGGAGATTCTTCGGGAGGATTAAAGGTATTGTTAAAAACTAATAAAGAAATTGTTGCAACCTTATGGATGAGAATCTCAAAGACAGAACCAGTAACAAGAGTGCTCAGCGAAGTTATTTACACAAAAAGAAACATTTTATTCAAGCTACTAGAATTTAACAAAAAATTAATAAAAAAGGCAAATCTACCTAATAATTAATATTGTTTGATTTAAATAATAAGTTAATTACTAATATAAGTCTAGCATAAAATCAATAATTTTCATTCTTCATTTTTTAATTTTTTCTCAGCGCTATATTTTATTCCATTCCAAGTTTTTGAAAGCCCTATTAAATCCTTAACATCTTTTACTACTTTATTTGCAATAAACCTCGCCTTGCTTGTACCATCAAAAATAATTTCATCAATGTAATCTTTTTTTTTGGCTTCATAAAAACTTCTTTTATCTCTTATTGGCTTTAAAAAACTATTCAAAGCTAAAAACAATTTTTTCTTAACCTCAACATCACCTACTTTACCCTTCTTATACCTACTTTTAAGATCCTCAACTTCTTCATGATTACTATTAAAAAAACTGTGATAAATAAAAATGGGATTACCTTCAACATTGCCAGGAATATCTGCCCTTATCCTATTTGGATCTGTATACATAGACATAATTTTTTTTTCTAATAAATTTTCATCGTCGTTTAAAAAAATTGCATTATCAAGGCTCTTGCTCATTTTATTTTTGCCATAAATACCCACCAAAGGACGAGAATCTGTGAAAACAGATTCGGGTATTGGGAAAAAATTATTTTTGTACAAATGGTTAAACCTTCGTGCAAGCTCTCTTGCAAATTCAATATGAGATTCATTATCACGCCCAACGGGAACTAAATTTGCTTTTGTCATTAAAATATCTGCACTCATAAGAACAGGATACCCCAAAAGGCCATAAGGAATCTCTTTAAGTCCAGCTGCAATGCTCATGTCTTTTATACTTGGAATCCTTTGCAAGCGCGCAACAGTAACAATCATTGAAAATATTAAATGAAGCTCAAAAAGCTCGGGTATGGCTGATTGCAGATATATACTAACCTTATCAGGATTAATTCCACAAGCAAGATAATCTAAAACCATTTCTCTAACATTAGAAGGTATTGTATTGATGCTCTTCAAGTCAGGCTTTGTAGTCAAAGTATGTAAATCGGCTATAATAAAATATGTTTCATACTCTTCTTGAAATTTTAACCGATTTACTACAGACCCCACATAGTGCCCCAAATGAAGAGCGCCAGTAGGCCTATCTCCCGTAAGCATAACCTTTCTTTTCAAAATCAAATCTCCTTATCTTTACTTGAAATATGGCTAATATTACTTAAAATCTCAGAGCCACCCAAAAATACAGAAAAAGACTTAAGCCAACTCACATTATCAACTATTACCTTTACAATCACAGTGAAAGGATAAGATATTAAAAGACCTACGATACCCCAAAGCCATCCCCAAAAAAACAAAAAACATAAAAGTAAAAATGGTGAAATATCAAGTCTTTTCCCCTGCATTTTTGGCTCAAGAATATTTCCAATCAACATTTGAATAGAAGTATTATATATAAAAACATAAAGCACTATGTTTAAATTTGGATAAAATTGAATTAAAGATGTTATTACAATAAAAAACACAGCTAATATGGATCCAATGCTGGGAATAAAATTGAAAACAAAGGAAAGAACTGCCCAAACAAGAGGAAAATCTTGCCCAAACAAAGTTAATCCAATAAACACTAAAATGCCCGTTAAGCAACTAACAAGAATTTTTATTCCCAAATATTTGCCAATTTGATTATTAATGGTATCTAAAGCCCCAATAAATCTAGTAGATATCGGCTTTTTAAAAGCTTTATCAAGCTTCATTTCAAAAACATGTATTTCTGAAAGCAAAAAATACAACAGCAAAAAAACTACTACCAAACTGCTTGTAAATCCAATAATTTCATTATAAGCTCTTGTTAAAAAAGGATAAATGTAACCAGAAAAATTCACATCATTAATAACAGAACTATCAACTTTATATCGACTAAGCACATCTTTCATGATAAATGCTAATTGGTTTTGATAGTATGGCAATTGCTTCATTAAAACAGTAACGCTGTAATAAACAAAACTAAAAATCAAATAAGAAAAAGAAAATAATAAAAAAAATATAATAAAAACTATTAAAAATTTTGGGACTTTGAATCTTGCTAAAAAAGTATAAACAGGATAAACTAAAAATCCCAACACTATGGAAATAGCCAAAGGTTTAAATACGGCTTCTGCTATTTTAAAGGCCCCAATAAATATTAAAACTATAACAATACAATAAAAAACAGATTCCACTCTCCAAGGCTTTAACCCTTGATTTGTATTTAAATCTTTAAGCATATTCCCCTCTTTTCGTTTTTTTACTGCTTTTATCAACTAAACAAAAGTAAGTTACATGAATCATACGCTCAAGCAAATTTTCTCCATTATCCAATTATACAATTTAGTACCCTTAGTATAATTGGCCTCAGCAAAATCTCCAACTCTATTCTCATAAAACAATTTTTTTGCATTCTTATCATTTCCATGATACACTGTCAAAGTATTTCTACAATGTTTCAAAATATTATTCAAGATTTCAAATGCCGGAACATCGCTAAATCCATCTGCAATGTAAAATATATTTTTAAAAGGAATTTGTCTTTTGCTCTTTGGCACTCTCTCATTAATCTTCTCATAAGACCCTTTATTGATTTCAAAAATAACTCTGGTTTTTATTGTATGATCTACAAAGTAGCAAACACTGCTTAAAATCTTATTTTTAGAAAATTTATCATCTCTGAGTTCGTAAAAAGGCATTAAATAAGAATCTATAAACTCACATGCCCACACTTTACTCACATAAGGGGCAATTTTACTTCCCAAAATCATTTGTCTAAACCCACTTGAAACAATGTAAATTTTAATCTGAGACTTGCTATTTTCCAACTTCTTATTTATTTCAGATATCTCATCAAATAAGCCAATAACCCCTTCAAAAAATCTTAACTTAGCACCCAAATTAAATAATGCTCTATTATCCAGACTTTCAAAAAACCCTTCCCTTACGTAGGTTAAAAAATGGGATAAATATATCATTTCATTAGAAATTATATTATAACCGTTTTGCTTATAAACATACTCTAAACCTTCAACTTCTCTCCAAAAAGAACAAGAATCAACACAATACTCATCAAACAGTACTTGCTGCATATTGCCATAAATAAGAGTATTATCAAAATCAAATATTAAAGCTATAATATTTTCTCTTTCATTCATAAATTCAAAAACAATTTAATTTAATAATTACAAACTGTGCTTATTTATATATTTTATATTATACTAATATAGGTTAATAAGTACAGTGTTTTCACATTGAGTAGAAAATTTATGATAGACATAAATGATTTAAATCAAATAAAAGATACTTTTTCAAGAATCTTAGATCTAAGCTTAATTAGCATCCTAGTATACTACATATATAAAAACGTAATCAATTCTTATTCTACAAATCTATTAAAAGGAATGTTGATCATTATCTCTGTAGGAATTATCTCATATTATTTAAATCTCTATACTATTAGTTGGCTGTTAAATTATATAGCCAATATATTACCAATAGCAATAGTCATACTTTTTAATCAAGAAATAAAAAAAATAATAATGCAAATTGGAAATTTCAATTTGGCCTTTAAGCTTTCAAATAAAAAAGAAGAAACTTTAAAAGTTATTTCTGAAATCCTAAAAGCAGTCAAACACCTATCTGAAAACAAATCCGGCAGCTTGATATGCATTGAAAAAAAAATACAGTTGGAGCAAATAATAAACAAAGGAACTAAAATTGATGCGCTAATATCTAGTGAACTGCTAATATCACTATTTGAGCGCGAAACTCCTCTTCACGATGGAGCTGTAATAATTAGCAAGAATAAATTAAAATACGCAGGCTCATTTTTACCATTATCTAATGTTGATTCTATTAGCAAAGCATTTGGAACAAGACATAGAGCAGGACTTGGGATTTCTGAAAATTCTGATGCAATAACAATAATAACCTCCGAAGAGACTGGATCTATTTCTATTACAATCAATGCAAAATTGGAATACAATTTAAGCTTAAGTGAAATTAGAAATAAGTTAAATCTAGAGCTAATAGAGTAAAATAATGGAAATAGGCAAAAAAATAATAAATATAATAAAGTTGCTATTTGATGATTGGCAAAACAAAGCTATTTCCATTTTAATAGCTATTTTAATGTTTGTAGCATTTAACTTTAATAAAATAGAATCAATAACAACTGAAAAAGAATTCAAAATTATCTTGAATGATCAAATAGCTCTTGGAAAAATACCAGACTTTAGCAAAATCAAGATTACAATAAAAGTCAACAAAGATGACTTAAAATACCTTGATCTTAATAAAATAATATTATTTATTGAAGCATCAAGCATAAAGATTCCTGGAAGCTATAAGCTACCAATAAAAATAAAAAATCTTAATTCAATACACATTGCAGAATATAAGCTTTCAAAAACAAATGTGTTGCTAAATCTTGATAACAAAGTCTCTAAATTAGTTAAAATAGAACCCAAGTTTAAACTTATAGAAAAAGATGGCAAGGGAGAATATTTTATTGCAAAATACAATATATTACCTGAGAATTTATTAGTATATGGACCTGAGCAAGAGCTCAAAAAAATAAACACCATTCAAACCAACGTAAAAGAGTTTGACACAAGAACTCTATTTGTATCAGATTATCTTGAAGTAGTTCCACCAAATCCTCTAGTTATGTTTGAAAAAAGTCACGTGGTAGTCAATATTTATTTAAACAAAAAATATTCAAACACAACAATAAAATCTCCTAATCTTATTTTTAATAATCTTAAAAATGGCCTTGAAATTAAAGATAAAGAAAAAATAATAAACTCAGAAAATAAAATGTTCGTAAAAATAAAAACAAGACTTTCTGAAAAACAAATTAAAGCTCATATAAACAATCAAAATATAAGCCTTGCTTTTGATTTAGCAGATATAAAAACTCCCGGGATTTATAACATTGCTGCAAATATAATTCTTAAAGAGAATATCAATGAAACAGAAATATATGATTATGAACCCAAAAAAATAAAACTAGAAATAATTGAAAGCTCAGAGATCAAACCATGAAGTCAATAGGATGTGATATAATAAAAGTAGAAAGATTTAAAAATTTTTTAGAAAATAAGAAAAAAATGGAGAGGTTCTTTACACATAAAGAAATTGAAAATTTTAAATTAAAAGGGGGTAGCATTATAGAAAGTTTAGCTGGAAAATTTGCAGCTAAAGAATCTTTAATTAAAGCATTAAGTCCACTGTTGCAATATAAAATAAATTATACCCTTAAAGATATTGAGGTAATAAAATCTTTAAAAGGAAATGCGGAGTTTTGTTTGCATAATGAAGTTGAAAAATTTGCAATAAAAATGAATTTAAAGCTATACCTAACAATATCCCATGAAAAGGAGTACGCTATTGCATTTGTAATAGTAGAAAATTAATTCATGAAAAAAATATCATATTTTACAAAAGAAAAAATTGAGTGTCCTGTATGCTCTTTTAAATTTCAAAAAGAAGAATTTTTGACCGGAAGTAGTAGATTAATAGCCGGAGAGTTAAAAATTGATCTAAAAAGAGAATATATAAAAAACGACAAATATGGCAACATTTATCCTAGAATATATTCTATAACAGTATGTCCAAAATGCTACTTTGCAGCATTCCCAAGCGAATTTAATTCAATCCCTAAAAACAAGAAAGAAATTTTGCAAAACAAAAAATACGAAAGAAAAAAAATAAATACAATTTTTGACAACATGCTCAACTTCAGTAAACCTAGGACATTAAAAGAAGGAGCTGCAAGCTATATTCTTGCCATGCTGTCTTATGAGCATCTGGAAAAGAATTATAACCCCACATTAAATCAAGCAAAGTCAGCAATAAGAGCCGCTTGGACATTCGAAGACCTTGAAAAAGAAGAACCAAACAAAAACTATAATTATCTTCAAAAAATATTTTACCACAAAGCTGCATACCTTTATAAACTAGTTATTGAAAAAGATAAAGACAATTCAGAACCTGTTAGTGCATCAACCATGTTTGGCCCAGATACAGACAAAAATTATGGCTATGATAGTGTGCTATACTTATCAGGCCTTCTAGAATACTTTTATGGAAATAAAGACAATAAAGAATATAGATATAAACAATTAAACGACATAAAAACCACTCTTTCTAAAATAGCAGGCATGGGTAAATTTTCAAAAGAAAAGCCTTCAATACTTTTAGATAAAATCAAAGAAGTTTACTTTAAAATATCAAAGGAAATGAAAAATCTTAAATAAATGAAAAAAATATTAGCTGAAATCGCTTATGACGGATCCATATACCATGGATTTCAAATACAACCAACAAAGCCTACAGTTCAAGGAGAAATTGAAAAAGCTCTAATGAAGATCAATAAAAAAAAAGTAAAAATTCATTCATCCGGAAGAACAGATAAAGGCGTTCATGCAAAAAAGCAAATAATAACTTTTGATATAAAAATCAATATTCAGCTAAACAATCTAAAAAAAGCTTTAAATGCAATATTATTAAAAAACAGCATAAAAATACTAAAGCTCAGGTATGTAAAAAATTCATTTCATCCACGTTTTAGCGCTCAAAAAAGAAAATATAGCTATTGTATATTAAACAGCGATAACTACTATCCCTGGGAAGGTTATCAAGCTCACTATGTAAATAAAAAACTAAGCATAAGCAATTTAAACCAAATGGCCAAAACATTGATTGGAAAACATGATTTTACCACATTTTCATGCATAAAAGATAAAAGCAAATCTAAATTTAGGCATATATATTTTGCCAAATTTAAAAAAAGAGGAAAATATATTATTTTTGAAATAATAGGATCTTCTTTTTTGTGGAAAATGGTAAGATCAATAATAGGCACAATGCTGGACATTGAAATAAAAAACGAATCAATTTCTACTTTTGAAACAATATTAAAATCAAAAAATAGAAACCTTGCAAGAACAACTGCACCTGCAAATGCTTTATTTTTAGAAAGAGTTTACTATGAATAATAGCGTTTTAACTAAAAAACTTTTTTTACTTAAAATATTGACAAATAATATAGAAGGCAAAATTACCGAAAATTTTGAAGAAATAGACAATGAAATTAAACAAAAAATAGAAAAAGCTAAAAACACTAAAATTTATCAAAAAAACGAAAATAGCAAAGAACCTGCAAAATTACCTTTGGAAAACCAAAATTCAAAAAACATATTATTAAATAATAGCTTACAAGAAAAAGGTATCAACGATCAAATCATAATATATGTAAACAAAAACTATCTTAACGAACCTTCAAGGGATATTATAACAAAATGGTGCAAAAGCATAAACATATACAATTATAAAATAATAGATACTATTGAATCACTTAACTTAGAAATCAGCAACAAAAATCCTAAAGCAATTTTATCTTGCGAAGAAATAGATTTTTTCTTAAATCAACCGCTAAGAATTCACATTGTAAGAGGAATAGAGCTGAGATTTAAAGGCATTCCATTAGTTTTTACATATCTTCCTACAAATCAAATAAAAAATCCAGAATTAAAAAAAGAAATATGGCAAGATTTAAAAATAATAAAAGGCATAATAAAATATGGTTGAGCATTATCATTCAACTTATTACTATGAAATAGCAATAAATATTCCTTTAAATAAACTTTTTTTTTACAAATTTAACTTAAACCTAGAAATTGGAATAAGAGTAATGGTTAATTTTAATGGCTCCAATAAAATTGGAATAATTATTAAAAAATATTTTGAAAACGAATTTAAAGAAAAATTTGAATTTAAAATAAAAGAAATTATTAAAATAATAGATACAACTAAAATAATAACAGAACATAACATTGATTTAGCACATTGGATTAGTAAAAAAACATTTTCGGGATTTGGAGAAACTTTATTCTTTGGGTTGCCCCAAAATTCAAAAGCTAAAAAAAATCAAACATTACCTTCAATAAATGAGCATCCGGATCATAAAAAATGCCTTGAGCTAAACAACGAACAACAAAATATTTACAAAGAAATTATCGGGTCAGAAAAAACCAATGTTTTTTACCTTTTTGGAATACCTGGATCTGGAAAAACTGAAATATTTATCAAATTGTGTGAATACTATTTAGCACTAGAACAACAAGTGCTTTTTTTGATTCCCGAAATATCATTAGGATATCAAATAATAAAAAGAATAAAATATGCATTAAATATGCACCATAAAATTTATGAATATAACTCCAAAGTTCCAAATTCTGATAAAAATTTAATATGGAATAAAGTTAAAAATGGAGAAAGCCTGGTTGTCATTGGCATCAAAAGCGTTTTAATGCTGCCCTTCACCAAATTGAAATTAATAATTATGGACGAAGAACACGAAACTACATACAAATCTGAAAACATTCCAAGATTTCACTCAAGACATATATCATTTTTTTTACAAAAAAAATTTAATGCTAAATTTGTAATGGGAAGCGCAACACCTTCTCTTGAAGCATACCACGCAATGAAAAATAACCAAATAAAAAAAATAATAATGCAAAACAAATTCTCTCAAAGCAAAATAGAAGATATAAAAATAATAAATATGAAAAAAGAACCTAGCACAATTTCATCAGAACTATTATACAGTATACAAAAAAGTTTAAATGAAAAAAGACAATCTTTGATTTTCATTAATAAAAGAGGATATCTAAAAAATCTCGAATGCAACGAATGTGGGCATATAATTTGTTGTCCAAATTGCTCATTTGGTTTGATTTACCATAAAAAAGAAAACAAACTTTTATGCCACTATTGTAGTTATAAAACAAAAACAGCAAGCCATTGCCCTCAATGCGAATCAAAAGATATTAAATACAAAACTTATGGAATTCAGCTTGTTGAAAAAGAACTAAAAAAATTTTTACCAAATGCAAAAATTGCAAGAATAGATTCTGATATTACAAAAATAGAAAATATAGATTCAATAAATAAGTTCGAAAATAAAGAAATAGACATACTTATCGGGACACAAATCATTGCAAAAGGATTTAATTTTGAAAATATAAAAACACTGGGTATAATCAACGCTGACATTGGAATGGGACTGCCTGATTTTAGAAGTGGTGAAAGAATTTTTACAACACTCTCACAAATTATGGGAAGAGCCGCACGATTCAAGGATGACAACATAATTATTATACAAACAAAAAATCCCAATTATTATGCCATAAAATATGCTTATAAGAATCAATATGAACAATTTTACGAAGAAGAACTAGATATACGAAAAAAATTGAACTATCCTCCGTTTAACAAAATTATTAGAATAATATTTAGAAGCAAAAATGAAGAATCTGCTAAACAAAAATGTTGGGAATTTTTTGAAAAATCTAAAGAATTTTTGCAAGAAGAAATTGAACACTTAGGCCCATCAGAAGCTATTATGAAGAAAATATCTAAAAATTACAGATACAATATAATATACTTGTCAAAATCCTACAGCCTGCTTGAAAAACTAGTTAACAAGACAAAAGAAAAGGTAAAAATGACAAGCACTGTTTATATTGAGATAGATTATTACCCAATATCATTAATTTAGGTAAAATCTAACCCTTCTTTACTTAAAGACTTAAGAAACGTTGAAAGCACATAAAGCGCTTTATCATTATGACCTCCCTCGGGAATAATAAGATCAGCATATTCTTTGGTAGGCTCAATAAATCTATAATAACCCCATCTAGTGGTATTTAAATACTGATCAATCACCGATTCTACAGTACGTCCTCTTTTGGAAATATCTCTTCTTAAACGCCTAATAAATCTAATATCATTTGGGGTGTCAATATATATTTTAAGATCTATTAAATTTCTTACTCTCTCTTCAACAAAAATCATAATACCCTCAACAATAACAACAGGAGTTGGAACAACCAAAACCGTTTTAAGTTGTCTTTTATGATTAATAAAATCGTAAAGGGGCATATCTATTGGACTATTTTTTTTTAAATTTTTTAAATGTTCATAAAACAAATTATTATCAAAAGCATCCGGATGATCAAAATTTACCTTAGAAAATTCATGTTCATAATCGCCTACACTCTTATAGTAATTATCTTGAGAAATAAGGACAAATTCTGGAATAAACTCACTAATCTTGCTTACAACTGTAGTTTTTCCGCTTCCAGAACCACCAGATATCCCAATAATCTTAGCCATCAACCAACTTCTTTTTTTGCTTGTGGCATGTCTTTCAAGGTTCCAGCAACAAACACATTCTTAAATCCCATGCTTTTTAAAACTTTTTTAGCCTCGTAAGACTTATTAAAACTTTTACCATAAACAATTATTGGGGACTCAAAATCACCTAATTTATCCTTTTTAGCAAATAAATTATTAAAAGGAATGTTAATTGACTTCAAATAATGAGACTTGCTATATTCTTTGGGAGACCGAATATCCAAAATTTTTGCTCCATTTTGGATTTTTTCTAACAAAAACAGATTAGTTCTTTTCATCCTAAGGATAATAAAAAACCAAATATAAAAAAAAAGCAGAACTATTAATACTGCAAATCTTGCATAATTCATCGCCATAGTTTCATGAACATGATATCAAAAAAAATAAAAAAAGTGAATAAAATTGTTTTTTTTGCAAAATTAATATAGAATTCAAGTAAATTACTAGCTTGTAGCTTAAAAGTGGCTCTAACATTAAGATGAAAAAGAAAAAAAAGATACGTTGTCGTAGAATTAAAAAAAAACTCAAACTATTATTACTAATACTAATAAAAAAATTAAAGACTATAACTAAAAATCCTAAATTAATATTTGATAGCACAATACAAATAACTTTAGGATCTGCGCTAATGGCAATTTCCACCAATGTTTTGTATATTCCTCATGGACTTCTTAGTGGGGGAATTGGGGGCATTTCATTAATGCTACATTACCTATTAAGCTTCAATTTGGGATGGACAATATTTGCATTAAACATACCATTATTTCTTATTGGAATAAAATTTTTAAACCTAACATTTATAATTCAAAGTTGGATTTCAATGGGATTATATTCTATTATCATAAACCACTCCCAGTTTTTACAAAATAAAATACATCTTAATGATATGATGCTTGTATCAATACTAGCTGGACTTATTTCTGGACTTGGGCTTGGGCTAATATTTAAGGGCAAAGGATCTTCAGGGGGATCAGATATAATTGCTATGATCATTAAAGAAAAATATTCAATTAGCATTGGAACAACAAACTTCGTAGTTAATCTTGTGGTATTAATACTTGCAACCTTTTTCTTTAATATTGAAATCGCTCTTTATACACTAATAGCATCATTTGTAACATCTATCATGACAGATAAAACAAGTACTGGATTTGGCAATCAAAAAGCAATATTAATCATTTCGGATAAAGGAAAAGAAATTGCTTATCTTCTTACAAACAAGTTAAAATTAGCCGCTACATTAATAGACGGAAAAGGTGCTTGGGCAGGAACAGAAAAAACTATAGTATTTATAGTAGTTCCAATAATGCGTTTATCAAGAATTAAATATATATCACAAAAAGTTGATCCAAATTGTTTCATTACCGTTATTAACACTAATGAAATCACTGGGGGTAAAATAATAACTGACCCAATCTCATTAAAACAAGAAATTTAAAATTAAAAATCTCTTAAAAAAAGAACCAAATTATCAATAATCAAATTTAATTCATCACTCTTGTAAAAATTTGACAAAAAAATAACAAATCTTTTGGGAAATTCAGAAATAAATTTCTTAAAAGAATTTTTTCCAACATCAATTTCAAGCTTATAAGAATGAAGCATTAGCGTTATTTTTTTTAAACTGCCATCTACTCTGCCATAAACCTCATCTCCCAATATTGGAAAATTAAGATATTTCATATGAACTCTCAATTGATGAGTACGGCCGGTTTTAGGCTTTAAAGCTAAAAGAGAATATTCCCCAAAATTGAGCAGTAATCTATATTCTGTTAATGCCTTTTTTCCTCTATCTTTAGAAACACTAAATTTTTTCCTATTGTGTTTATCTCTATCTATAAAAGATTCAATGCTTCCAAAAAAACTATTAAAATTACCCTTAACAATTGCAATGTAAACTTTATTTGTTCTTTTATCTTTAAACTGCTGAGCTAAAAATCTTAAGGTGCTAATGTTTTTTGCACAAATTAGAACTCCAGAGGTATCTTTATCTAATCTATGAACAATTCCGGGTCTAATTTTTTCTTCATTAAAATTAATTTTCAAGCTTTTTATATGATATAAAAGAAAATTCACTACAGTATCATCCCAATGTGATATTCCAGGATGACTCAAAATTCCTTGTGGTTTATTCAAAACAATAACATTGGAATCTTCATAAATTATAGCAATAGGGATATTACTCGGCCTAAGGCAATCAATTTGACTACTCTCCTCGTCAAATTCAATTAGTATTTCATCATCTTTAAAAACAGGCTTGGATAATTTTATCTTTAAAAATTTACCATTACTCTTTTTAAACGCTTCTACATTTCTTCTTTTGATCTGACTTCTGGTAAAAACTTCAAAATTGCCTGATAGGTAAAGATCCAATCTTAAAGCATTTTCTTTAACGGTAAATTCTCTCTTAACTCTTATCATATCATTAAAGAAAATAATCAAGCAAGGCAATGGTTAATGCAACTATTGCTCCAATAGAAGCTGAAACAATAAATTTTTTATAAATCTCATCTTTTGAAAAACTAGGACCATTTGAAAAAGGATATGGAACGTAATTTGCATTCATTCCGCTATAAAAATAGTAACTCACATCAAAAAAAAATAAGCTCAAAAATAAAACTATTGGAAAAGATCCAATACTAATAGCTGAAAACCTAAAAAAATCTTTTGCTGATTTTGACTCAAGATCATTCTCAAGATTCAAAGCCTTATTCTCTTGAATATTTTTATAAAGAAAAGAATCGTCATTATCAGCAACAGACATATTATTATTTTTTTTATGAGAAACAAAATTGCCACTGGAAGTCGATTTGTCTTGCAATGGCAAACTTTTAGCATCACTTAACTTTAAATAATTAAAATTGGACTTGAAATAATCAAGTGAATTTGAATAAACATTTAAAACACTAAAAAGCAACAACAGGCTTACAATAAACATAAATTTACTACTTAAATAATTCTAACTTTAAAGTCTCAGTTATCTCATCAACAATCTCAGAAGAACCAAAATACTGTACAGGCCCTGGATATAAATACAAATTATTTAAAGCCCACTTATCACGATTTTTAACAAACTCTTTAAATGGTCTTCCTTCTAAATCAACTARAGCTTTTTTTATAACAGGCTTTTTCTCTCCATACCTCTCTTCCATATTCATCAACATTGTTAGAGGCACTCCCCCTGCAATCCAATCTGTTGGTTTTAAATTTAGATTTTTTATACAAGACATATAGCCTGTTAGCCCATTTAAAATAAGAACAACAGCATTATACCCTAAGCTATAACAATAATCACTATCAAAATTAGAAGGAAAAGCGCTTCTGCCTTCATAGCCAAAAAAATGATCAACCGGAGTAAAACTTCCCTTATATTCTCCCCTTTTCTTCATGTCATTTAATCTTGATTGAATCATCTCAATAAACAATTTTTCAGTAGGAACTCTTGAAACATTAAAATTCCCATGAGGATCTCTTTCTAAAATTGATTTTATAAGTTCAAATTGAATAAACAAAGGCAAAGACAGATAAACTCCCTTCATATAATCACTAAGCTTGGCAACAAAAATTTCTTTCATTTTTTCAATATTAAGCCCCTTAAACTCACCTTCATTTTTATCAAAAATATCACATAATTCAAGCATTAAGGACTTAACTTCTGGAATAAACTCAATTAAACCTTCAGGAACTATAACTACTCCAAAATTATCTCCATTTAAAGATCTCTTTAAAATAACAGACACCATTTCATCGATAATCTCAGACAAAGTCTTCTTTTTGGCTAAAACCTCTTCAGATACAATGCAAATGTTTGGATGAGTTTTTAAAGCACATTCCAAAGCAACATGAGATGCGCTCCTGCCCATAAGTTTGACAAAATGCCAATATTTTTTAGTAGACATAGCATCTCTGCACAAATTACCTATCAACTCAGAATAAATTTTTGTAGCAGAATCAAAACCAAATGAAATTTCAATATGATCATTTCTTAGATCAGCATCAATTGTCTTTGGAACTCCAATAACTTGAATATTTTCCCCATTCTTTTTGAAATACTCTGCAAGAATAGCAGCATTGGTATTTGAATCATCGCCACCAATAATAATAATTGCATTAAGATTGTTTTCTTTAGCAACAAATAAGGCTTTGTTATAATGTTCTTCAGTTTCTATTTTTGTTCTTCCAGAAGATACAATATCAAAACCCCCAGTATTTCTGTAAGAATTTATTAAACTCTCGGTAAGTTCAATTTTGTCATTCTCCAAAAGGCCTAAAGGGCCTCCCTTGAATCCAAAAAGCTTTGAATTTGGATTAAATTTTTTTATTGCATCAAAAACACCAGATATAACATTATGCCCTCCAGGAGCAGGTCCTCCAGAAAGAATAATTCCAATATTTAAAGCTTTTGAAAAAGATAAACTTGACTCACCTTCGGTAAAACTTATAATTGGCAATCCATAAGTATTCTTAAAAAATTCTTTTAAAGCCTGTCTATCTTGAATTGCTTCAGTATTTTCTCCATAAACTAAACTAATATTATTAAAATCTTTTTTTAAAATATTTGGCAATTTGGGAATATACTTTTGCCTTTCCTGCTTAAAAAGAGAAGTATTCATACATTTTCCTCCTAATTAATTAAATAAGCCTTTATCATAAATTAAATATTAAAATAATTCACAACTAATATCTATATATTATTTAGAATTAACATAGCATCACCATAAGAAAAAAATTTATAACCTTTATTTATAGCTTCTTCATAAAAACTAAACACAAAATCTTTGCCTGCAAATGAAGAAACGAGCATCAAAAGAGTAGATTGAGGTGTGTGAAAATTTGTAAAAAGCATGTCAACAAACTTAAAACAATAGTTCTTGCCAGGATAAATAAAAAGATTTGTACTTTGCTGACCTGTTTTAAATTTCTTAAGGTTATTATCATAAGATGACTCTAAAGCCCTAAGCGTTGTGGTAACAATTGACAAAATTCTTTTACCAAGAAGTTTTGCATTCTGCAATCTCACAGCCACAAAATCTTTTATTAAAAAAGTTTCAAAATGCATATTATGTTCTTCAACCTTTTTAGATCTTACAGGAAGAAAAGTCCCAAGCCCCCACATGAAGAGTGATAAAATCATATTCAATATTGTTATTTTCAAAGGCAGAAAACAAATCTCTGCTAAAATGTAACCCTGCAGTTGCAGAAGCTGTAGATCCAACATATTTAGAATAAATAGTTTGATATCGATCTTCATCTATCTTATCATAATCTCTTTTAATGTAAGAGGGCAAAGGCACAAAACAATGTTTTTCAAAATAATCTTCACCAACATTATTGTTAAATTTTAAAACAACCTCACTACTATTTTTTGACAAAATTTCATCCATTAATCCTTCGGGGAATTTGTAAAAATTGCCAATAATTTGCTTTTTTGACTTAGAAACTAACGCAGTGAATAAATTAGTGTCAATTCTATCCAAAATTAAAAATTCAACATTACTGCTCATCTCTGATTCTGCATATATTCTTGATTTTCTAGCTTTTGAGTTATTAAAAATATTACTATTTATATATTTTAAAATATTGTTTACAGAATTTTTATGGTAAATTTTTTGCAATTGAGGATCTAGCACGATTAACCTTGAAGATCCTCTTTTTTCACTTGGATATTGCTCTATTAAAGAATGGGATAAATTAAAATGAAACTCTTTGGTTTTCATTAAGACCATCCTCTTTCATCTCTAAGTTTAAGTGAAGGTATGCAAACTCAGTAGCTTTACGACCTCTGTGAGTTCTACTGATAAATCCTTTCATAATTAAATAAGGCTCATAAAAGTCTTCAAGAGAATCTGCTGTTTCTCCTACAGAAATAGCTAAAGTATCAACACCTACAGGTCCTCCATTAAATTTCAATATTAAACTTCTTAAAATATTTCTATCTTGCTCATCAAGGCCTTCCCCATCAATTCTAAGCATTTCAAGCCCAATTGAAACAATATCACTTGTAATAACCAAACTTCCAGTTACCTGAGCAATATCTCTTATTCGTCTTAAAAGTCTATTTGCTATACGAGGAGTCCCTCTTGAGCTTCTTGCAAGAAGAAAAGCAGCATCCTCTTCTATTTCAATATTTAAAATAAGAGAATTTCTCTTTATTATCTCAACAAGCTCTATTTCACTGTAAAGTTCAAATCTTGCAGTAATTCCAAATCTCGCATAAAGTGGAGATGTTACTTTTCCTGGTTTAGTAGTAGCTCCAATCAATGTGAATTTTGGAAGTGGCATTCGAACAGTTCTTGCATTGGCTCCTTGCCCTATTACCCAATCCAGCTCATAATCTTCCATGGCAATGCAAAGCATTTCTTCTATTATTGGTCTGAGCCTATGTATTTCATCAATAAATAAAACACTCTTCTCATCAAGACCTGTTAAAATTCCAATAATATCTTTTGGTTTGTCAAAAGCCGGAGCTGAAGTAATCTTAATAGAAGCATTCATCTCAAAGGCAATAATACTTGCAAGAGTGGTTTTCCCAAGACCCGGTGGGCCACTTAAAAACACATGATCTAGAGCCTCATCTCTCTCTTTAGAAGCTCTTATGAAAATACTAAGGGTTTCTTTAACATTAACCTGACCTTTAAAATCTTCAAAAACTTTAGGCCTAAGCTCATTTTCACTCTTATCATATAAATAATTTTCATTAGAGCTTAAAAAGCTTATACTATTTTCGTCTTTCATAAATATTCCTTAAAAACTATTTTATAACTATAAAAAACTAATAATTAATTCGATATTCTTTTTAAAACCTCCTTAAATAAAAACTGCTCCTTTTCAGAATCTTTTAAATTTGCAAATTCAGCTAAATTGAAAGCCTCTCTAATCTTGCTATTAACAATTTTTCTATCAAATCCCATACTAACAATTGATTCTTCTAATTCTTTAAATCTAAAAAGACCAGTGGATTCAAGCTCGCTATTAATCAAAAGCTTACCTTGAAGATGTAAAAACATTTTACCAGCCATTTTTTTGCCAATGCCTTTGATTTTAGAGACAAGTTCAATATCCTCTTTGTCAATAGCCTCCTTAAACTCATTATACCTTATATTGGATAACACTCTTAAAGCGGCCCTTGGGCCTACTCCGCTTACTCCAATAAGCTCCTTAAAGATCTCTCTTTCATCTGAATTCAAAAATCCAAAAAGTTTTAATTCATTTTCTCTAGTATAAAGATAAGTAAATAACTCAACTTTGTCTGACAAATTAAAATTAGCAAGGCAAAATGCACTAACTAAAAGTTCAAATTCAAAAACAGTAGTCATTAAAACTAAACTAGATTCTTTTTTTTCTATAACTTTACCATGAATCTTATTTATCATATAATTAAATTATAAATTATATTACACAGAAACATTCAACAATTTAAAGCAAAAGCCTTAAGTAAAAAAAGGACACTAAATGAAAAATCAATTTTTAAATAGCTATTTTCAATTAATTACAACTATTTTCTTAATCTCATCTATAACTATTGCAGCAGAAGAAATAACAAGCACACTAAAAGTTCCTAATGGATTTAAAGTCGAAATTTTTTTAAACAATACAATTGAAAAACCTAGAGGAATCACAAGCGATCAAGATGGAAATATATTCATAGGATCTGGAAGCACTTTTGCATACTTTGTAACAAAAAACAGAAAAATTTATACCATAGCAAAAACCCTGCAAAAACCTATTGGTATTGATTATTGGGATAATAAACTCTACATATCTTCTGTCGATAAAATATATGTAGTTAAAAATGTAAAAGAAGAAATTAATAAAAGCATAAAATCACATAAAGACTATACATGGAAAATGCAAATTTTTGCACTTTTGCCAAAAAATAATTCTCAAATGCACTCAGGACGTTACATTAAAGTAGATTCTAAAAATAACAAATTAATAGTAAATATAGGATCCCAGCACAATGTTAAAATTCCCCCAAAAAAAGAAGCAGTAATCCTTAGTATTAATTTAAAAACAAAAAAAGAAGAAATAGTAGCTTTTGGAGTGAGAAACTCAGTTGGGTTTGATTTTCACCCAATTAGCAATGAAATATATTTTAGCGACAATGGCCAAGACGGATTAGGAGACAACATTCCCCCAGATGAAATAAACGTAATAACCGAATATAAAGAACATTTTGGATTTCCCTATGTGTTTGGAAAAAATCAAAAAAATTACGGTTTTTATAACAAAGCACCCAAAAACACTAAGTTTATCCCATCTATTTACGAACTTCCCGCACATGTAGCTCCACTTGGAATACACTTTTACCGGGGAAATAACTTTCCAAAAGAATACATAAATAAATTATTCATAGCAGAACACGGCTCGTGGAACAGATCTTCTCCTGTTGGCTACAAAATAACAACACTAGACATTGATTCTAAAACCAGAACAGCAAGAAATTACAAGACTTTTTTATATGGATTTTTAAAGCACGACAAATCTAAATTTGGACGCCCTGTTGATATAATCACATATTATGACGGTTCAATTCTTTTTACAGATGACTTTGGAAATAAAATATACAGAGTTTACTACGAAAAGATTTAAATAAAACTAACTTAATTCTTCTGGGATCTCCAAATTATGAATTACTTCCTGAACATCATCAAAATCTTCAAGCTTTTCAACAAGAAGAATTATTTTTTCTGCTTGATCTTTGTTTAAAGAAATTTTATTTTCAGGAATTAAAGCTATCTCTGCCACCTCTTCTTTAAATTTGGTTTTCAAAAAAGATAAAACTTTGTCAAAATCATCAGGACTTGTTATAACCTCTGCCTCATTGTTTGAAACTAAAATATCTTCAGCACCAACTTCTAATGCAAATTCCATTATTTCATCTTCAAGATATTTTTCTAAATTGTAAACAATAAGACCCTTTCTGTAAAACATATATGAGACTGAACCTGGGGTACCAAGAGATCCTCCACCTTTTGCAAGAACACTTTTCACATCGCTAGAGGTTCTGTTTTTATTATCCGTTAAGCATTTAATCATTAGAGCCACTCCATAAGGAGCATAAGCCTCATAAGTTATTTCAAAATATTCAACCCCTTCATTACCACCAATACCCTTTTTTATTGCCTTCTCAATATTATCTTTTGGCATATTGGCAACCTTAGCCTTATTAACAGCTACCCTTAGTCTCGGATTAGATTCAATATCCCCACCCCCTATTTTAGCTGCAATAGTTATTTCTCTTATTAGCTTTGTAAAAATTTTATTACGCTTTGCATCAAGAGCACCTTTTTTTCTCTTTATTGTTGACCATTTACTGTGACCAGACATTTACACCTCCAACAATTTTTCCAACCGATTTAAAACGTCAAACATCCTATTATTAATCAAATGAGCTTTAATTGTATTAAACATTAACATAAGAACCGTAACAGGACCTATCCCCCCCTTAACAGGAGTAATAAATTTAACGCACTCTTTAATATTGTCAAAATCTGTATCGCCTGAGAGAATTTTCCCGTTGTCAGTCTCAATTTCAGAAATGCCAATATCAATCACATAAGGCTTTCCGCACAACATGCTTTTATCTATTAATCTAGGCTTACCAACAGCAGAAATAACAATATCTGCCTGTCTTAAATAAACATCTAAATAAATGCTCTTGCTGTGACAAACAATAACAGTTGCATCGTAAGGTTTTGATGAAAGCAATATTGAAATAGGCCTTCCTACAAGAGGACTTCTACCAACCACAACAACCGTTTTTCCCAATGTTTTTATCCCTTCATCTCGCAAGATCTTTAATACAGCAAGAGCTGTACAAGGAATAAACCCTTTTTTATCGCCCAAAATCATTTTTCCCAAATTAACAAAAGATAAGCCATCAACATCTTTTGAATAAACTATGCTATTTAAAATAGAATTTAAATCCATACCTTTCAAAAGGGGTAATTGCACAATAATTCCATCTGTACTTAAATTTTTATTTTCTCTATCAATTACTTCTAAAATATCGCTTTGAACAGAGTTTGCAGAAAATTTAATTACTTCAACATTCAAGCCAATCTCTTTTGCAACTCGACTCTTAATTGAAACATAAAGATTGCTTGCAGGCTCATCATTTGCTAAAACAACTTTTAATGCAATTTTATCTCTCAAGTTATGCTGTTTTAAGAATTCTTTGAGCATTAAATAATACTTATTCGCAAAATCTTTCCCATTAAACACAATACTCAAAATATACCCCTTAAACCCCAATAAGATTACCTTAATATTATACTTAGATTGTCAATATAAGGAAAGTCAAACGACCAAATTTCAAATTGTAATTAAATTTATTTTAAACTATAATAAACAAGGATAATAATTTTAAAAGAATGGAGAATAATGAGAAAGTATATTTTTATAATACTAATTGCAGTCTTGCTAATTGGTGTAAACATAAAAAAAATTGCGGCCGCAGCCAATATTGATAGGCATACAAACTCCACTTTAGGAATAGATTTAAGTGTAGGAATCCCTATTTTTTACAACGACTTATCAAAAGCTTATCCTACCAATTTATATCCAGGAGGTATTGGGGCAATAAAATACCAGTACCATATTTTAAACAATTTAGCAATTGGACTTGAACTAAGGTATATGTTTAACTTTGATATTAACCATTCTTTTAATATATTAAATCCAGATTCAAGTGTAGGTAAAATTTTTTATAGCGTGCCTATTACATTTTCAATAAATTATATATTTGATATAGGAGAATTATTTCAAATTCCAGTCTTCACAAATATAGGGTTTTCTCTTAATACATATGGAGATAGAAACAACAATATTACAAATTTAAGAACTTTTGATGCACTCCCTACAATCTCTTTTGGATCTGGAATTTTATGGAACTTTAACTATAAATGGGCTTTTGGAGCAACAGCATCTTGGTGGATGATGTTTGAATTTGGAAATTCTGCTAAAATGGCACATTTTGCACTTGTATCATTATCAGTTACAGTGAATGTAAATAAATTGTAGGATAAAAATGAAACAAAAATACGAAAACTATTTTAAAAAAAGATTAATTTTAAACCTATTAATATTTTTACTACTAGCATGCTCAAGCGAATCCATATTTTCACAATTAGGAAATCTGCAAAAAATAAAACATGAATACAATATTTTGGGCAGTTCAAGTCCAAGAGGAATTTCTCTAGTAGGAGAAACTCTCTACATTGCAGCCATGCATTTATTTAAAAAAGAAAACGGCAAGATTGAAAAAATTGATTTGAGCAATTCTTATGAGTTTATAAACGACATTGTAAATATATCTGGAAAAACCTATCTTTTAGCGCAAAACAAAGAAGAAGAATTAGAAGTTTGCGAGCTAAATGGAAAAGATTGGACATTAAAATTTAAAAAACCGCTAAAAGCATATAAATTCTTAAAATCCGTAGGAAGAGATGGCGTAAAAGAAGCATATATTTTAGCTATAGATAAAAATAATCGTGAGAAAATTTTTGATCTACAAGGATCTGACAAAACACCACCACAAGCTACTGAAAATGACAAATTTTATCAAATATCAAATGAAGAAAACTTAATTACAGGAAATTCACTCAAAATATGGCAAATGAATAACAATACATACACAAACATAGACTATCAACAGGCCAAAGAAATAATGCCTATCATTAAAACAAGCATTAGGGGCTCTTCTGAAGTTTTAGTAATGACTGGTGGTTACAATAATTTAGATACAAAATTTAAAGTTTACTCAAATACAAATAATTACACAACGCCAATATTTATTCAAGACGAAGTAGGCGAATTTAGCAGCTACTTTGCAAGAGAATTTAATGATGCGATATTAATCGGAAGTAATAATGGATTTGCAGAATTTACAAAAAATAAAGAAGGAATTTTTGCCCTACGGGCACCCTCAAAATCTGTAGAACCTGGAGCTTATAACGGATCTCAGCTAAGCAAAACAGGCCTTAATGATATTATTCCTGTATCAAACAACACGATTTACATATTAACTCAGGGCAAGGGTTTGTGGAAATTGGAAAACAGAAAATTAACTAAAGAATAAAGAATAAAAATTCGTTATAAATTTTTCATATCTAGATTTATTAAAATCTTCATCATAATATTTTTTAATCTTAATTTTCAAATTGAAATTAATCTTAGATCTAAAATATAAATAATTTATATTATTTATATCAAAAATTCGACCTTCATCATTCATAACCTTAACCCCAAGATCTAAAAGAAGCTTGGCAAAAAAAATATCTCGAGTAATCACAAGGCTATATCTATCTGCTAAATTCAAAATAAATGAATCAACATTGTCTACCACTTCCAAAGCAACATTTTCTGTTATTTCCAGACTGAAAAACTTATTAGAAACTACAATGAGTTTTGATTTATTGTGCAATATAAATTTTTGTAAAAATTTTATTATCTTAAAATTACAAGAATCAGCATCAACAAAAATTTTACTTAACAATCTTATAGTCCACTACCTTAAGAACCAAAAAAGAAACAATAGCATTTTTATTAATGGGTCCAAATATTCTAGAATCATTTAAAACGCTTAAATTGTCATTTAATAAAAAAAATTCATTTTTTTTCAAAGTAAAACATTTAATCACTTCGTCTGTATTAAAAAAATCATTCAACTTGTAATAGCTAACCAAATTGCCATTCAAATAAAAAAAATTTGTATCCTTTTTATTTACCAGGACATTCAAACCTCTAACATAAACAGAATCGCCCTGAACAGCTGCTATTCTTGATACTTTATAGCTTGCTCTTTTAAAAATTTTATTTAAAAAAAAGAAATCTTTTATTAAAGTTAACAAAAAATTATTACTTAACCTAAAATCCTCATAAAGAACAATATCATTCATTTTCAAAGGAATAAAAAAAGAAGTTATGTGTGTTGCTACAAAAAATAAACTGGCATTTTTTGTTATTGTTGGTAACATCTCATTACTTTTAATCATAAAAATTTGCAAAACAAACTTTGTGAAAAAAAAATTTAAAATTAAAAATGTTAAAAAATATTTAAAAAAAACTTTTCTTTGTCTTTTCCTTAAAAGCCTTTGTTCGAAAGTTAAATATGGGGCCACTTTAAATAAATCCTACTCTAGAAAATGGAAGATATATTATCAAGGTTCTTCCAAGTACTTTATTCTTATTGATTACTCCAAAAAACCGACCATCATGAGAATTGTCTCTATTATCTCCAATTGGCAAAATATATCCATCAGGAACATAAATACCATAATCTCTCATTATAGCTTTTTCCATATAATAATCCACATAAGGCATAAAAGCAGATAAATACTTATATTCCAATCTTTCAAACTCAAACCTATCAATCATTCTAACATCAAAAAATGAAAAATCGGGAGTGCTACTTAAATTTATATTTAACTGGCTAAGAGCAACAAACATAGCAAAATCACCATAAATCCCATAGTCCTCATTTGCCACAATTTTTTTAATTTTAAAATTTTTATCAACCAAATCCCAATAAGAATCTTCTAAAATAAAATTTTCCTCGCCTTCTCTTTTAATATAAGCTTTACCGTTATTAAATCTAACAATTTTACCATCTGCAAACGCACCTCTTTTCACAAGAAATCTAACATTGGGATTGCCATATTCATCTCTATCAAGATCAATAAAAGATAATGTTAACATGTAAAGTATTCTTTGAAAGATATCAAAAAAAACACCCTTTGATTTATACTCTGGATTTTCAAAAATAATAATATCGGATTCTTCTGGGGCTTTAAAACCATTAATTTTAAATAACCCTGGTAAAAGCTCAGGACCGTAAGAAAATTTATCTACAAATAAAAAATCCCCTATTTGAAGAGTATTTTCCATTGATCCTGATGGTATTTTATAAGCTTGAACAAAATATTGATTTATCACCAATACAAAAATTGCCGCTGCTACAAAATCAAATAAAAAGTTAAGCAAAAATCCTCGTTTCTTAGCCCTTAATTTGCAAAAATATTTCTTTCTTTTTCTATATGTCAAATATTTCTCAACAATGTGTACCAAAAAAGATGCAAATTTATCCAATCTTCTTAAATACATAACCTAACCTCAAGAATTAAATAATACAAAATATTGACACTTATTTAAATACTTTTCTATACTTTAAAAGATGAAAGAGGTTGACGAGAATTCAAATGTTGAGCTTTTTGAAGTTAAATTAAAGCCAATCCTAGGAATAGAGCCTAAGGTTTACGTATTTCTTACAACAATAATATTGCTTTTAAGTTTAATATCAACTTTAATAATCATACCTAAATTTAAAAATCCAGGAGCATATTTAAAAATAAATTCCAATATTGAAAACACTTACATATATTTAAACGAAAAATATATCGGTAGAACCCCACTTAACAAATATATAAATGCCACCGAAGGAGTTCTTAGAGCAAAGAGAATGGGATTTAAAACTTACGAACAAAGGATAAAAATTCACAACAAATTTTTTGGAAACTACAGTTTGCAAATAAATTTAGAACTGGTTGATCCTGAAAAGATCATTAAACAAAGACAAAAAGAGCTCTCTATAATGGTGAAAATAAAAAATATTAATGAAAATACAAAACTAATTCCTGTTTTTTCATTAATATCTAGCGAACTTAAAGAACATCCCAAATACATTAAAAAATTTCTAAAAGATTCTATACCTTACTTAAATTCAACCGAAATGTTTAAAGATTTTCTAAATTCATATAAAGCTATATATTCAATAGACCAAGACAACAGCAATCAAGAAGAAATATGGAACTCTTTAAAAACAAATTTTGATTTAGAAAATAGAGCCATCTTTTGGTTTTTAGAAAATTTAGATAAAGATTTAAAAATACTAACAAAAAATGCGCCTTGGGTTAAAACATTAGCCAAAACTCTAGACAATGAAAATATTCAATTAATTTCTAAAAATGAAAAAATCAATATAAAATTACCTGGATTTAAAAAAATAAATTCAAATAAAATCGAAAAAATTCAAAATTATGAATTAAATTCATTAGATTCAAAAAACATTTCACTAAAATCTACCTATAACGTAAAAGAATTTCTTATTCAAGAACAAAATGTTACAAAATACGAGTATCAAGATTTTTTAAAAGAAAATCCAAAATGGGCATTAAATAATAAAGAAAATTTAATTAAAGAACAACTTGTAGATGAAAATTATCTTAAAAATTTTAATCAAATAGGCTTAAATGAAGCCATCACTGGAATATCTTATTTCTCAGCAATAGAATACGCCAACTGGTACTCTAAAAAACTTCCCACAGGGTTCAAAGCAAGACTGCCTATATCACAAGAATGGGAATTGTACCAAAAAGAACCAAACAAAAACCCATTAAATATTAATGAAATATCAAAAAAAGTTGGATTTTGGAATTTAATGCAAAATTCATCTTTTAATGAAATCGCAATATTTAAAAATGAAAAAAATTTTTATAGCGAAAATTCAAATTTTTACTCATTGATAACAGAAATTAGAACATATTCCCAGCAAAATAATAATTTACTCAATGCATCAACCAAAGCCTCTTTTTTGAAAAACTGGAGTTCTCCAAACATTGGCTTTAGGTTGATTGTATCAAAGGAATAAAAGGAATAGATTTGAACACAAACAATTTGCTTCTTGAAAACAAAAAAGCAAAATTTAATTACTTTATTGAAGAGAAAATAAGTTGTGGAATAGTGCTAAAAGGAACTGAGGTAAAATCAATAAAGGCAAAAAAATTATCATTTAACAATAGCTTTGCAAGCATAAAAAAAGAAGAATTGTGGCTTGAAAACTTGCACGTATCAAAATATAAAGAAGGTAATATCTTCAATCATGATGAATTAAGGCCCAGAAAACTTTTAATCAAAAAAAGAGAATTGCAAAGACTAAAAAAATTTAAAGAAAAAGAGGGATATACTTTAATTCCTATTAGTTTTTATTTAAAAAAATCAATAATTAAAGTAGAAGTTGGAATATGTAAAGGAAAAAAGTTGTATGATAAAAGAGAAATATTAAAGCAAAAAAGCATAAAAAAAGATCTTAGTAGAGAAATAAAATACAAGTAAAAGCTCTTTTAATTACAATTGAGCAATTGCAATACAGAATTGCAATCACCCATTTTTGTAATAAATAAAATTAATAGCTTTTTTTGAAAGACAGTTCAAACCCAAGAGCACTGGATTGGCCCATTGCAACATCAAAACTAGGTTCAAATCCTCCTAAAGCTACATTAAGGCTATTTTTTAGCTTCCTATTATAACTATTAGCAAATGTAAATGGAAGAATAATTTCTGTTAATCTTGTCACAGCCATAGTAACCACACCTGCTAACATAACTCCCTTACCCCAAGTCCATTGAAAAGCAGCTTTTTTAGTAATACCATCAAGCGCTTTGATATCCAAATAAGCCCCCGCAAGTATAAGCCCTATACCAACCGCATCAAATCCAAGAATAAGAGAACCTCCAAGAATATCTCCTTGAGCAAAGGAGCCTATTCCAAACCCTAAAAAAAGGTTCAATAAAAATGGTACAATAGGATCTTGCTTGCTAGTTTCATAAACCAAAAGTTTTTCTCCAGCACTCATCCCAAACGCACCATTTTTAGAATCATTAGCTTGAGCAAAGCTAGAAAAAACACAAAAGGTTGCCAAAACAAAAATTAAAAGTTTATTCATAAAAACCCCTTTATTAAAACTGGTACTATGGTAGCATATTAATGAAATTTAAAAAAGGTTTTTAAAGTTATTTAAATTTAACTTTTTTCAAATTATTGCTTGAAATTCGCTTCCCAATAGAGCTTCTTGATTTGACCATAAAATTATCAATTTCAATTCTTTTAACAATGTCTTTATTTGTAGAAAATTCTACAAATTCTGGATTCAATGAAAAATCGACAAATTCATCATTTTCTCCCAAGAATTCATAAACCTTATCTGTAATAAATTTATCTATTTTAAACCTTTTAACATAATAAAAATTGTCAAGCCTGTTAAAATAAATTATTGAAAATATTTGCTCTTTTGAATTATTTATATCATAAACTAAAGCACATACATTCTTTTTATCTATAAATGTCTTGTCTTCAATATTTTTAAGAACATAACTATTTTCTCTAAAAACTAATATTTTATCATAATAACTAGCATTTCCAATAAATTCACCATCAAAAAGACTTGTTCCTGCAAAGCCTTCTGCCAAGTTCAAATAAACTTTCATATTCTTTGTAGCTATTTCTTTTACATTCTTTGATTTGATTAAAGAAATTTTAGTCTTTCTTTGATGCTCTTTAGAATACTTTGCAAGCAATAAATCAATAAAATTTATTGAATAACCTCTTATTGAAGAAATATTGCTATTTATACTCTTTAATTCTTTATTTAAAATTTTAATATCCTTAGAATTCTTATCAATATCAAAAAGACTTATTTTTCTAATTGGAATTTTAAGCAAATTTTCAACATCTTCTTTTAAAACTTCCCTTGAAAAAGATTCTTTGTGCCTTAAAACCTCTGACAATATTATACTTAGAATATTTTCTTCTTTAGAAATTGTTTCAAGAAGTTTATAAATCTTTTTTTCAATAAAAATTTGCTCGAGTGTTTTATAAAATATTTTTTCAAGAATCTTGCTTTTTTGTAATTCAAGTTCCATTTTTAAAATTTTTTGAAGATGGGCTGCATGAAACTTGATAAGATCTTTAATAGTATAAACAACAGGATATCTCTCGCTAAGCAATAATAAATTAACAGAAATTGATATCTGACAATTTGTATAATGATACAACTTTTCAATCACTTCGCTTGCATAAACACCCCTAGGCAAAGATAGCTCTATGGCCACATTTTCAGCAGTAAAGTCATTAATGCTTGAAACTTTAATATAATTTTTTCTAATTGCTTTCTCAATCGAAGATATTAAGCTCTCAGTAGTCTCACCAAAGGGTAATTCCCTTATTACAATTGTTTTTTCATCTATGGTTTCAATCTTAGCTCTAACTAAAACTTTACCGTTACCATCAGCGTATTCGTTAACATCAACTATTCCTCCCGTTGGAAAATCAGGATAAATATCATAACTCTCTCCAAGAAGCTCGCTCTTTACTGCATTTAAAATCTCATTAAAATTGTGAGGCAATATTTTAGCTGCCATTCCAACAGCAATTCCCTCACTTCCTTGAATTAAAATAACAGGAATTTTGGCAGGATAAAGCAAAGGTTCATTATTTCTTCCATCATAAGAAGATTCATAAATTGTTATCTCTTTGCTGTAAAGAACATCAAAGGCTAAGGGAGTTAGCCTACATTCAATATATCTAGAAGCAGAAGCAGGATCACCTGTGAATAAATTGCCAAAATTGCCCTGCTTTTCAATAAATAGATCCTTATTGGCAATATTAACAAGAGCCTCATAAATTGACGTATCGCCGTGGGGATGATATTTCATTGTATTACCAACAACATTTGCAACTTTATGAAAGTTGCCATCATGCATTTCAAAAAGAGAATGTATAATTCTCCTTTGAACTGGTTTAAACCCATCAACAACACTAGCAATAGCACGATCTTTAATAACATAAGATGAATATTGCAAAAAATTATCTTTAAGTACAGTTCTAATATCCATTAAATCAAATTCTCCATAATAAAATTCCGCCTCTCAGGAGTATTTTGCCCCATATAAAAACCCAATTTCTCTTTTATTTCTTTAATATTAAAAAGGTCCACCTTTGTAAGCTTAATGCTATTAATATCAATAAAGCCTTTAAATTCATTTGGAGAAATTTCACCAAGGCCTTTAAACCTTGTTACTTCACATCCCCCCTTAAGCTCAAGAATGGCTTTTTGCTTTTCTTCCTCAGAATAACAATAGGTCGTGATTTTTTTGTTCCTAACCCTAAAAAGAGGAGTTTCTAAAATATACATATGCCCATTTAAAATTAAATCCTCAAAAAAAGTTAAGAAAAAAGTTAACAATAAATTTCTAATATGAAATCCATCAAAATCTGCATCGGTTGCTATTACAACCTTATTGTACCTTAAATTTTCAATTGATTCTTCAATGCCAAGAGCTACCATCATATTATAAAGTTCTTCATTTTTGTATATTTCAGATTTATTCTTTTCAAACATATTTTGAGGTTTTCCTCTAAGAGAAAATATAGCCTGAGTATAAACATCTCTACAAGATACCATTGAACCTGTTGCAGAATCCCCCTCTGTTAAGAAGATCATAGTTTGTTCTGACTGCTTGCTGCTGTCATTAAAATGAAATTTGCAATCCTTAAGCTTAGGGATTTTAAAAGATATTTTTTTTGCTCTCTCTCTTGCTTCTTTTCTTACGCTACTTAATTCTTTTCTGAGTCGTTCATTGTCAACTACTTTTTTCTCAATCAATTTTGCAAGTATTTTATCTTTATATAAAATTTCAGAAATTATCTTCTGCACTTCCTTTGCAACATTGCCTCTAGTTTCAATATTTCCAAGCTTATTCTTAGTTTGACTTTCAAATATTGGATCTTTAATTTTAACAGAAAGAGTTGCAACAAGCCCTTCCCTAATATCCGTAGAGGAATATGTTTTTTTAAGAAAATCGTTAATAGCTCTTACAAAGCCCTCTCTAAAACCAGTCTGATGGGTACCTCCATCATTAGTATATTGACCATTAACAAATGAAAAATAAGTCTCCCCATAATTATTTGTATGGGAAAAAGCAAATTCTAAAGTTTTACTAGAATAGTAAACAATATCATAAAGCAAATCATCACTTTTAATTTCTGAATTCAAAAAATCTAAAAGACCATTTTTAGATTCAAAAATTTGATCATTATAGTTTATTATAAGTCCCTTATTCAAACAAGCATAATGGAAAAATCTTCTTTTGAGAAAATCTTCACTATAAGAATATTTTCCGAATATTTCTGAATCTGCTAAAAACTCAACATAAGTACCATCTTTATCAGAAGATTTTATTTCTCTAGATTCCAATAATTTTCCCTTAGAAAACAAAGCCTCAAAAGATTTGCCATTTCTTGTTGATCTTACTAAAAATTTTGAACTTAAGGCATTAACTGCCTTAGTTCCAACCCCATTAAGCCCTACAGAAAATTGAAAAACATCGTCATTGTACTTGGCTCCAGTATTAATAACTGAAACACTCTCAATAACTTTTCCAAGAGGAATTCCTCTTCCATAATCCCTAATAGAAATAAGATTATTTTCTTTTTTTATAAAAATTTCATTTCCGTAACCCATAATAAACTCATCAATTGAATTGTCTATTATCTCTTTAATTAAAACATAAATACCATCATCAATATTAGAGCCATCTCCCAAACGTCCAATATACATACCAGATCTTAATCTAATATGTTCAAGAGAAGATAGAGTGATTATTTTACTTTCATCATAATTTTGAGTCTTCATCTAAATCCTTGCTTTATAAATTAAATTTTAATAGTTTCAAGCTTTTTAACTATTTGATCTCTAATAATACTAGTGAGATTCTCTTTTTCATACTCACTTAATTTTAAAACATCTATCAAAGGATGGACATGAATATAAACAGACAGTCCAGAATTAAAAATAATATTTTTAATAAAAAAGTTATTAGTATTATAAAGAGTAACAGGAAGAATTGATGTTCCTGTTTTTAATGCCATCTTAATTGAACCTTTTTTAAAAACTCTAGTATCCCCCCCTCTATTTCTAGTTCCTTCGGGGAAAATTCCAATAGATCTACCTTCTCTCATAACCTTTATTGCCTTAACCTCAGCAGCAGCAGCAGATCTTATGCTCCTTCTATTAACAAAAATAACACCCATAACAATCAAAACAATATTCACAAAAGGAATCCTAAGCAACGAATGTTTTGCCAATATTACAAATGGGCAGGCAAAAGTATAAATAAAAATTAAAGGATCCATAGCCGCAATATGATTTCCCATTATTATTACATTGCTTTTTTTAGGAATATTTTCAGAACCCGTAACAATAATTTTAATTCCAGCAAGCCATAAGCTAATTTTAATGCAAGCTCGCATCATAATGAAACTAAGCCTAACAACATAACGTTCAATTAAAAAAATTTTACAAACCAGGTAAAAAGGAAATAAAAAAAAAATTAAAATCAAAAAAAACAATAAAACATTAAAATAAGTTATAATACTTCTCAATATTTTCATAAAAACTATTATCATATTTTTTCTATTCGCTCAAGCTTTAATTTTTGCCCTTTAACTAAGCTTACATCATCTTTTAAAATTTTAATAGGATTTAAAATGATTGTAGAAAATTTTTGCTTTTGAACAATTCTTTCGCTATGCTCAAGGAAAAAAGATTCAACAAGCTTGTAACTACCCATGTCAATCTCATATTCAAGAACAAAATTATTTTTTAAAGGAAAAATATTAAAAATGCCATAATAAATTTTATTCTCATCAATATAAGTTAAATGGGGGTAAGAAAAATCATAAATTTTATCCTTATACACGTAATTTCCACTAGGAATAAAATAAATATCACTACTCCCTTTTTTAACATTTAAGACATTCTCATCAAACCTCTTAAATGTACCCGAAAATCCACTATTATCATAAGAATTTGTGCTAGTGTCAATTTTGATTTCAATGTTTTCTTTATCTACAATTTTGATCCAAAAGTTATAAACTATCAAATCTGAAAAAAGAGACTTTGCACTAACATTAAGAGTATTGTAAGCAGGTTTTGAAATATATTCAATCTTTGCAACTTCTTGAGAATTTTTCCTGAAAAGATTAATCTCGCTTGATTGCCTTTCAAAAGACAAGAATAAAACTTCATCAATATCTTTGACATGCATTTTATTATAGTCATGAACATCATACCAAACTCCATGCAAAAATTTATAAACTTCATCTTTGCTTAAATTCTTTAAAGTTTTATAAATATTATTATCAATTTTACCAACTTTTTCGCTCACAGAAGAAAGACAATATCTACCCTGAACATTAGAATATTCATATTTTTCAATCTTGCTAATTATTAAATCTTCCCCCACTTTTTCATATTTTTCTAAAGAAATAGGATAGCTTTCTCTTGATCTGTTTTCTTCATAAGCTGAAGATCTTGCATACTTATTAATAAGAACAGTTCCATTAACTTTGTCAAAAAATATAGGCCTATAAGAAGACACATCATTTAAAACAGATTTTTGAAAAACATACAAAACAGATTTATCTTTTAAAAATCCTTGAATAACTATATTAAAATCATAATCACCTGTAATATCTTCAAGATACATGTTATAAGAATTTTTTGGATCAATATCTATTTGAGTTTTAAAAAGAATCGTTCCAGCTTTAATTTTAGGATCAAAACCAATAATAAACAAATATGCATTAAGATTTGAAAAATTTTGAGCTAAAACCACCTGCTCAAAATACACATCTAAATTTAAATTTTCCTGCTGAACTGAAAGAATTTTATAACCTTTTAAATCTATAATATCTCCAAAAAAATCTTCCATTTTATTAACTTCTAAAACATTGGAATTTGGATTATCGATCCTGGAAGAAGTCTTTACATCTTTGTTAAAAACAATAAAATCTTTGCTTACCTTGGAACAAGCAAGTAATGTAAAAAAAAAGAATAAAAACAAAAATTTATAAAATGGGATTAATTCTTTATCCTTACTCAGAAGAGCAATCGCACTAACAACCAAAACCTTTGTCATAACATTTATTTCTTAATTTTGACTAAAGTTTTGCAAAGCAAAAAACGACTCATTAAAATTATTAACAAAATCTTTTTTATTCAGTAAAAAATCTGTAATCAAACCACTATTTGCAATGTTAAAATTGTCAAGAATTTTTTCATTTTTGATCTCGTCTTTGAGCTGATTAGATCTTTTTTTAACTGAATTGAGAAAAAATAAATAAACTTTTTTATTTGCCACAAAAGGCTTAGACCAAGAATTTTCCTTTAACCCAAAAATAATATCATAAAAAGACTTGCTATTATTAAACTCAACCAACTCCTTTAAAGTATTGGGGTAAACATTAATATTATAAGACAAATTAACAATTTCTTCTTTTAAGCTAAGCTGATATTTTTCAAGAACTTGGCTTAAACTGCTAAATTTAACATCACCAAGAAAATCAGATAGCTTATTTTCCAAATAACCTTCAATAACACTTGGTTCATAAGTTTCAATGTAATTTTTAACAGAACTAATATCACGATCTGAATTTTTATCAAAATCATGAACATTACTAAATGCCTTATATATTTGATATTCATTTTTATTTTTAATCTTAATAGGCTTACTAAATTCACCTTCTCTTAAAGAAAAAATGGAATTTAGATCTTCTTTCTTTTCAACATTAAGATCTAAATCAAAATAATACTTATCCAAAGAAACAACTCCCTTGAAATTGGCTATATCATCTGAATAAAGCTTAGCAAGCTCCTCGAATGGAGTTTTGTTTAATAGCTTATCATGAGCAGTCCGAGCATCATTCATATTTTTAAAACGAATAGATGCAAGCGATAAACGTTTGAATAAATTTAAATTCTTCTCAGCATAAGATATTACCTCTTTATTAGAAAAATCTTGATAGGAAAGAGAAAGATATGAAATATGCCTTTCCACAGTACTCATATTTTTAATCATATCAAAAAGAGAGTCGGGAAATATCAAATTACTATTTAAAAAAATTTTAACATTAGAAAACAATATATTTTCTACCATATCATCATAAATTTTAACTTTTTGATAATCAGAAGCTTTATTATATCTTTTAGAACTGAAATTTCCACTAGAGTCTAAATATTCTGGAGATTTAAGTAAATTTTTATTCAACATTTCTTTAGAAATATAAAAATTATATTTTTTTACTAGGTCCAAAAAAGCAACATCCTCAACATATTTCATAAATGCCAAATACCAGGCATTATAATCTGTATTAATATTTTTAGCATTACCCTGCAATCTAGAATAAAGATTTGAATAATAATTAACATACTTGGCAAACTTACTATCTTTTTTATAGTAAATAGGTTGACCTTTATAAGAACCAAATTTTAAACCAGATGAATGAGCATTATCAAATATCCCTGGAAGTAAAGGTGCAATAATAAATCCGAAAACAATCAAAATAAGAGCAAAAATACCCCACATACCAACTTTTTTTTCTTTAGATTCAAGCACAACTAAATCATTTTTGACTTTTCTACTTCTTTTTCGCATAAAACAACCTTTAATAAGTAAGCATACTAATAATTTAACTACTAAATTATCACAATTGAAAAATTATTGCAATTGAAATATCTAACTTAAGCTATACGCTTAAGTATTATAGAACTAAAAAAATTTTACATTTCTAGTATGAAAACGAATCGCTATGGATAAAAAAGGAGAATGAGATCAAAAGTATATGAACACGAATCAAAACAAATTCAACCTTAATATAAATATAACTAAGGACGAACTTTCAAGATTAATAAAAATAGTTTACAATAATTTTGGAATCAATCTCAGCGAAAAAAAAAAGCTGCTAATTGAAAGCAGATTATCATCTCTTCTGAAAGTTAAAGGTTTTAAAAATTTTACTGAATACATCAACTTTTTAGAAAAAAGCACTGGAAATATTCAATTAATCGAATTAATAGACAAAATATCAACAAATCATACCTATTTTTTCAGAGAATCTAAGCATTTTGATTTTTTAAATAATAAAATATTACCCAAACTTACTGAAAAAATATTAAACTCAGAAAACTCAGAAATTAGAATATGGTCAGCTGGCTGTTCAAGTGGTGAAGAGCCTTATACAATTGCAATGATGCTAAAAGAATATATGGAACATAATAGAGTAAATTTTAAAGTCAAAATCTTAGCAACAGACATTTCAATTAGCGTTCTAAATGAGGCTCGTGAAGGGATTTATCCTGAAGATCGCATAATAAATTTGCCCAAATATTTAAAAATTAAATATTTAAATCAACTTCAAGATGATAAATTTCAAGTTAAAGAAATTTTAAAAAAAATGGTTTACTTTAAAAAATTAAATTTAATGGATGAGAAATTTCCATTTAGCAAAAAATTTGACCTAATATTTTGCAGAAATGTCATGATCTATTTTGATGAAAAAACTAGGAATAACCTTGCCAATAAATTCAACTCCTACCTTAAAAAGGATTCTTATCTTTTAATTGGACATTCAGAAACAATCAGAGGAAACAAAAATCTTGAATACATAATGCCTGCCACCTATAAAAAGAATTAATGCTTATGCGCATCAATTCTTTTTATAATAAATTTTCTATTATGCAAAATTTATTTAGCTTAAAAGGTCTAAAAATAATACTGCTAAGTTAAGTTTACTTTTTCACCTATTCTAATAAAATAGAGCAATTCACCAATTGTTGCTACATGATCGCCTACTCTTTCTAAAAAACTATTCAAAAATAATATATTTAAAAGATAATCCAAATTTTCAGGATTTTTTTTCATTGCATCAATAACAATACTTTTCTGCTTTGAAAATAATTTATCTATTATATTGTCATACTTAACTATCTTTAATATTTTGGTAAAATCTCCATCAAAATATGCGTCAAAAATATCAGACAACATTTCTTTAGCTGTATCGGCCATTTCTCTTAAAGGTTTAAAATATAAATTAAGAAAATCAAAATCATCCAAATCTGATTCAAGTAGAAGAACAACCTTTACAATCTTAGTAGCATGATCTGCAATCCTTTCAAGAGAGCTTATTATTTTAATAATTGCTAAAATTTCTCTAAGCTCTGTAGCAACAGGATGCTCAGTTGCAATTATTCTTCCGCACAAATCTTCAATATCGTACTGATAATCATCTATTATTTTTTCATCTTCATTGATTATTTTTTTGGCTAAATTTTTATCTTTAGATTCTAAGGCTATTAAAGAATCATCGATAATCTTAAGCACACATTCTTTCATATCCCAAAGATAATCTTTTATTATTTCAAGTTGTTTAGTAAGCTTTCTCCTTATCATATCATGTCTCCTAAAAAAACCGCTTTAAAAATAAATATCTTATCTTGGCTCTCTCATAATAATAACTAAAAGGGTAATTATCAATAACCAATTTATAGTAATGCAAAGCCTTTAAAAAATCTTTATGCTTGCTCTCAGACTCATAAAGTTTTCCCAACAAATAACTATATTTGTCTGAAAAGCTTGAATTAATATACTTAGGAAAGTAAAGAGAGCTAAAATTTAAAGCAAACTCATGCTCTCCCCTTGTTACTAAGAATTCAAAGATCTCAAGATAAATGCTCTCAGAAAAATCAACATTCTTTTCAACTAAATATCTAGCGTTCTCTAAAACCTCTTCTTTAATATTTAATTCTATAGCAAGCCTAATTAGATCAAAAACAATGCTTTGAAAATATTTACTCTTCAATTTCAAATAATTTTCATAAGATTTTAAATAATCACCATTTTTATAATGAATTTCCGCCTTCAATAAAATATATTTATCGTCATTGAAATTATACTTATTAAGCAAATCTATTGCTCCTTTGTAATCATTTATGTAGGACAAATTTAAAGCCCTAACAATAATCTCTTTAGAAGTTGCCCCGCTAATACTCCCCCCCCCAAGTTCAAGATTATTACCAGTTTCAATGTTATTGTCCCTGCTAGAGCCACCACCAACGCCTTGTGGAATTGCAACTTCAAAATTCTTTGTAATTTTCAAGATAATTATTTTATTAAATTCACTTGAATCTTTAACATTTTGATAAGTGAAAACCAATTTAATTTTGCCTTCTTTTTTAAAAGTCTGAAAAGTAAAAACAGCACCGTTATCATAAGATTCTCCAATTAACTTAATAAAAGCTTCATTTTCAATGCTTTTGATATAAATCCAAGACTCATCTTTAAAAGAAAGATTAAATTTTGAATTGGTATTTACACTAATATCTACCTCTCCACTACTAAAATCAAGCTCATACGAATCGTCTTGACTTATAAAAGCTGGCTTAGAGTAAACTTCAAAAACAATAAATAGCAAACTTATATAAATCAAATATTTTCTAATCATTTGGAAATTTCTAAAATCTTATCTATTAATTTTTCATTCTCCTTCTCAATATCAACGTTAAATAAATTTTCCTTTTTAATCCAAAGATCCTTGAAAAAATTCTCATCAAGAAATTTATTTTTAATCAATCCATCAACAACTAAATTCTTATTTAAATTTTCATTTAAAAAATCAGGTCTTGGAATAAAAAAATCATCCATATTTAGACATTCATTTAAATCAAAATAAAAATCTTCCATATCAACTAATTTAACCTTAGCGTCTAAATTGTCTTCAACACACTTTTGAGATTTTTCCAACATTTGTGTTGAATAGAAATAAGTAATACCAGAAACAATAAAAATCAAAAATACTGAAATTAAAAAATATTTTCTAAAACTAAACTTTCTATCTTGCATGTTAATTTCCTTAAATCTAACTTAATTATATATTAAACACCCTGCTTTCACCATTATCAAGTGTAATACCTATCAAATTTTCACCACCCTCAGAAACATATGCATTATGGGTTATTACTAAGAGTTGGAACTTTTTACCCAATTCTCTTAAAAGTAAAGAAAGTTTTTTGCTATTTTCAAAATCAAGAGCTGCATCTATTTCATCAAGCATGCAAAAACAAGCAGGAGAATAATAATAAAGTGCAAATAAAAAAGCCATACTAACCAAAGTACTCTCGCCCCCTGAAAGCATGTTATTGTTTTTGACAAACTTGTTTGAAAAATTTATTCTAATCTCAACATTATCGGTATTTTCATTATAAAAAAGACTAGCGGTTCCTTTAAAAATTTTTTTAAAAAAGAAAGAAAAATTTTTATTAATCTCATCAAATGATTCTCTAAATTTTTTATAAATCTCATTTTTTATTTTTTTTTGAAGCTTTTGTAATGAATATTTTGAAAGCTTTAAATCTTCTACTTGTAAACTTACTTTTTCAAAACGCTCCTTAGTTTCATCAAACTCTTTATCAATATTGAAAAATACATAATCACCCAGCTTGATTGCATCTATCTCTTTGCGCAACAACTCTCTGGTTGCAAGATCTTCTTCCAATTCAAATTTATCAGACATTTCATTAGAAACATTGAAATTTTCTATTTCGCTCTTAATGCTTACATTAGAATTTAAAAGAAATTCGTATTCTGTCTGTTTTTTTATATATTCATAATAATTAGTTTTTTTAAAATCATTCAAAAAAACTAAGGAATTAAAATCTTTCTCCTTAAAAGACTCACTACTGAATTTTGAAGCACCAATAAGATTGCTTAAATTAAGCTGAATATCGCTTTTTTCTAAATTTAAATTTTCAAGCTTTAAATATAAGTCTTTAAGCTCTTCATCAAGGCTATTCTTAGATTCAAATAAAAATTCTAAATTACCATCTATAAGTTTAATTTCATCCAAATTTTTAAACTTAGAAAGCTCTATATACTCAAGCTCACCCAATACATCATTTAATTGAAGAGTCTTTTCTTCGATTAATCTCTCGATATTTGTTATCTCTTTAGCAAGATTTGATTTTAAAGCATTTTTTTCAAGCAAAAATTTTTTCAAATTAACATTTTGATCAAAAATAGGTTCAATTTTATCCCTCAATAAAGCCAAAAGATTCTCATCTTTGCTTATATACTTGATTAAATTTACCCTAATCTCTTTAATATATTTTATACTCAATGATTCTTCAAAAAGTTTAAGAGAGTCTAATATATGCTCTTTTAATAAAACAAACTCTTCTGATTTGGCACTCCTTAATACAGACAAAATTAGATCAACAAGTTCAAAAAAACTTTTAGTATACCTATTAATCTCGTCACTTAAAGAAAAAAAATCATTTTTCTTTTCTTTAAGCAAACTATTTAATTGATATAAATTATTATTTATAGAATTCTTTTTCTCTTCAGACTCAGATTTGCTCTTGACAAACTTATCTTCCAAATTCATCTTTAACGTCTTTTCTTGCTCTAATTTTTGAATTTTAATCTCTAGCCCAAGAATTTTAGACTTCATAAGCTCAAGATCTTTTTCTAATTCTTGAATATTATTAATAACATTTTTTTCTCTAAATGAATAAAATTCTAACTTTTCTTTAAAACCAGAAGACAAAAATTTACTCAAACCGTCTAAATTTAATTCGCTCTTCAAGACATTAAGATCAAAATTAATATTGAAAAGCTTTTTTAACGTTATTGTTTTTTCTAAAGCTTCTAATTTTTGACTTAAATCTTGATGTTTTTTTCTCAAAAGGAAAACATTTTTTATGTTATCGTACTTTTGCCTTAAATTTTCTTGCAGAGACAACAAAGATGATAAATTTTGACTAGATTGCTTAAAATTTTTCAAGGCCTCTTCTTCTTCCATTTTTAAAATATCTATTCCGCTTGCTTGTTCAATCAAAGATTTGAGATTTACATTTCTTTCCAAAGAAATGTCCTCAACCCTACCTTGAGTTATAAACATATAAGGCGATTTTTTAAACTTAAAACTGTTCAAAAGTCTATTATAATCTTGAAAATTCAAAATTTTATTATTAAAATAATATTCACTTGAACCATCCTTATAAAGACGCCTGCGAATATAAAAATCTTCATTAAATTCCTTTAAAGTCGATTTTTCAGAGTTAATGTTGCTAAAAAAAAGAGTTATTTCGGCAAAATTTGATTTTCCTGATTTTGAAACAGAAATTAAATCAGAAATATCTTCAACCCTTAAAAATTTTAAATTATCTTCTCCCATACAAAAACGTACAGCATCAATAAGATTGCTCTTCCCACATCCATTAGGCCCCACAATAAAACTTAAATTTTCACCTATTTCAAACTCTTGTCTATTTAGAAAAGATTTAAACCCTAAAAGCACTATTTTTTTTAAAACCAAACTAACTCCCAATTAAAATTAAAAACCAATTACTGATAAATCTACAATTTCATATTATAATAAATAAAAATATTTTAAAAAAAGGTCAATTATGATTTGCGGAATAGATGAAGTCGGAAGGGGTTGTATTTTTGGACCTATTCTAAGTGCTGCTGTGGTTTTCAAAAAAAAGCCCAGCTTTATAAAAGAATTGGATGATTCTAAAAAACTAAAAAAAGAAAAAAGAGAGTACCTATCCTCATTAATACTTGAAAACTCATATTATGCATTTGCTGAAATTTCAAATATAACAATAGAAAAAATAAATATTCACAACGCATCCCTTCTTGCAATGCAAACTGCATACGAAAACCTAAAATTAAATTGCAGCTTAGTACTTGTAGATGGCAAATTTGTACCCAAAATAACAGCAAAAAATGTTAAAGCAATAATTAAAGGAGATTCAATAATAGATGAAATAAAAGCTGCTTCAATTATTGCTAAAGTTAAAAGAGACAAACTAATGGATAAATATGATAAAATTTACCCATTGTATTTACTCAAAAAAAATAAAGGATACCCCACAAAAGAACATAAAAACGCAATAAAGAAATATGGGGTCTTAAGCCTTCATAGAAAAAATTTTAAACTAATTTAAAAAATAAAAATAATAAAATTTAATAATCCTTCTTTTTAAATCGCCCGCCTGATAAATGAGATTTCTTATCAAATCTAGAATCGTCTAATTTAGATCTCTCCCCATATTCACCATACCCTTTATTATGCCTTGCAGAAGAGCCAACGGACCCCGTAGATACTTTCTGCTTAATAACCGCTATTGCCTTAAGCAAATTGGATTCAAACTCATTTATATTCTCTTCATATACAAAAATAGAATGTCTTTCAAAATCTCCACTTGGACTTCTTTTGCTCTCTACAATATTTAAAAAATAATCTCCTTTTCTATTTTCCTTGACATTAAAAAAATAAGTTCTCTCAGACTCTGTAAATAGTTTTTCAGAGTATACTTCCCCTCTCTCTCCCATCAATTTCCTCCACACAAGTTTTTGTACTTGACTACATTTAAGCTAAATTAATTGTACTTATTTAAAAAAAAAATTGCTAGCTAAAAATAACATTACAATAAATCTTATTGACATAAATTGATTTTTTTTATATAAGTAAATTATTGTATTGCGTCCTTCGTATAATGGCTATTACCTTAGCCTTCCAAGCTAATGATGTCGGTTCGATTCCGATAGGACGCTTAAAATAATGACAACAAATTTTCTAAGCTTAGCAATGCTTGTTGGGAATAAGAATTATGTTTAAAGGATAAAAAAAAGAATAAAATAAATGGAGATGGCGGGAATTGAACCCGCGTCCTAAAAATAATACTATAAGCTTCTACAAGCTTATCTAGTATTTTATTAAGCAATATGGTTTGGAAATACTAGCAAACCACCAAATTGCTCTCAAGTATAAAAGTCCCTAAAAATCAACTTGAAAACATTTTTAAGCAAGCTTTGATGTCGAAAAGAGTATAAGTGAACCTCAAAGCCAAATTCAACAAAACCCTCTGCTAACTTAAGCAGCCATTACAAGATTTGAGCTTGTAAAGTTATTATTTTTTGCATTTATTTTAGAAGTTTTAAGAGATTCCCTCTGCCTGCAACTTACAATATTAACATTTTCAGTCAAATCCAAAACATCCCCTCATATAAAGGTTATTATAGCATAATTTTAAGAAAACAACAATACTTACCGCCTTATTTGAAAAAACTAAGCTAAAATTTTATAATAGTAAATCAAATATCAGTAAAAGGTAATTTTATGTTTAATGAATTTTTATGGTTTGGCGTGCTATTTACCACTTATTCATTTTTGATTATTGTATCCATTTTTTTTAAAAAAAACGGATTATTTGCATGGGTTGCAGTAGCAATTATTATAGCAAACATTCAAGTTTTAAAACAAATTACAATATTTGGAATTAATGCTACATTGGGCAACATTATTTATACATCATCATACATTGCAACAGACATGCTCTCAGAATTTTATGGAGAAAAAACTTCAAAAAAAGCCGTTTATATTGGATTTATCAGCTTTATTATCTTTGCAGTATTAACAAATGCGCAAATTCACTTTATGTCAAATAGGACTCAAGAAAATTTTAAAAGTTTAGGAAACATTTTCTCTTCAATGCCAGCTTTACTACTAGCCTCTCTTGTTGCATACCTAATATCCCAATTAAACGATGTTTATCTATATCAGCTTATTAAAAAAAAATTTCCTAGGTTTTTATTTTTCAGAACCAATGGATCAACATTAATAAGTGGCTTAATAGATACAACAATTTTTGTAGGCATAGCAACATATTTCAAAGTATTTCCAAAACAAGCTTTCCTAAATATAGTAATTTTCACATACGTAATTAAAGCTGTAGCAGGTGTCTTGGGAACGCCTTTCATATATTTTGCAAAATATATAAAACTTGAAAAATGAAAAAGTTATTTGCAAGAATAAAAAACTTTATCTAAGATAATCAATCTGCTACAATTAAATGTTATGAATAAGGATATGTTTGATTTAAGCTTGTGGACAGGAATGTTTCTATTTATATATACAGCATTGGGAATTCTTTACCGATTTTTTGGAAAATCTGGGCTTTTTTGTTTCAATGCAATTATTTCAACAATGTCAAACATTATAATATTAAGAAATTTAAAAATATTTGGAATGTCCTTAAATTTATCAGGCATTACCTTTTTATCAGCAGCATTCTCTTTAAACTTAATGGTAGAAAAATACAGCAAAAAAGAAGCAACAAAATCCGTGGTATTGAGTCTTTTGCTAAACATAACTTTTACAATTATGCTTTATTTTACGATACTATTCAATCATAATAAATTAGACACCGCAGATATTCATCTTAAAATACTGTTTAATAACTCTACATACATTTTAACAATATTAATTGGAACGTATGTGTTTTTTCTATCCCAATATACAAACATCTTACTATATAATTATTTAAAGCAAATAAAAATAAAATCTTTATGGATCATTCATCCTCTATCAAGACTAATTTCTGGATATCTGGCTAATTTTCTAGTTTCAATATCTATAAATACAATACTTAAATTCTACCCTGAAACAAAAAATATCGAACTTACAAAAGGCTCTCTAATTATTACATTAATAATAATTGCAATCGATACCATTTTTTACCTATTTATAAATTCTTGGAAAAAAATAAAAGAAGCTTAAGAATTAATAAGATTCTCAATAAATTGATAATTTTTAACAACTTGTCTATAATATTTTAATCTCAAATTTGATTTCTCAGCTTCATTTAGCAAGTAATCAATACTACTTTTTCTTAAGCGCATCAATAAAGAATACATAACTATTGCAACAGCTACAGAAATATTATAACTTTGAGTAAACCCATACATAGGTATTTTTACATATAAATCAGCAGCTCCCAATACCTCTGCACTAAGCCCTGTTAATTCAGTCCCAAAAAATATCGCCATTTTATTGTTAATTGTCAAATTTTCAAGATTTATTGATTTGGGATTCAAAGATGTGGCCACTATACTATATCCATCAGATTTCAACCTATCAATTGCAAACTTAGCATTTTTATACTTATTTAAATTTATCCATTGTGAAGATCCTAAAGTAACATCTGGATTTAAAGTATGCTTATTCTTTTTTTCAATGACATGAACATCACTAAGTCCTAAAATTTCGCCTGTTCTAATAGTAGCACTTGCATTTTGAGACTGAAAAATGTCTTCTAGAACAAATGTTAAATAATTGGTACGAAGATTTAATACTTTCTCAATCCTAGCTTTTTTTTCATCTGTAATAAATTTAGACAAAACACCTATTCTTTTTAATACATCATCATCCATAATAAAAATTAAATTTCAAAAATAACAAATCAGTCCTTTAATATATTTCAAATTGCAAACTATTTCTTATATAATACAAAAATGAAAGTAAAAATTGAAGAATCTTGGAAAGAAGTTTTAAACAATGAATTTAACAAAGAGTACTTTAAAAAGCTCGTGAAATTTATTAAACATGAATATAAAACAAAAAATGGAAAAATATTTCCTCCCCCAAAACTCATATTCAATGCTTTTAATTCTTTACCATTTAAAGACATAAAAGTGGTAATAATTGGACAAGATCCATACCATGGAAAAAACCAAGCAAATGGACTTGCTTTTTCTGTAGATTCAAAAATTAAAATTCCACCATCTTTGCAGAACATATTTAAAGAAATAGAAAAAAGCTTAAAAATAAAAACCATCCCAAACGGAGATTTAAAAAGATGGGCAATTCAAGGTGTATTTCTAATAAATACAATTTTAACAGTCGAAGAAGGCAAACCTTCTTCTCACAAAGCTATTGGGTGGGAAATTTTTACAGATGAAGTAATAAAAATAATCTCTAAAAATTTGAAAAACATTGTGTTTATGCTTTGGGGCAATTTAGCAAGAAGTAAAAAAGGGCTAATTGACCCAACAAAGCATCTAATTCTTGAAACAAGTCACCCATCTCCATATTCAGCAAACAATGGATTTTTAGGATCAAATCATTTTAGCAGTGCTTTAGATTATTTAAAAAAACACAATAAAAACATAATAAACTTTCAATAAAATTAATAAATTTAATAATGGTTATGATTTAAAATTCCTTTATGTAAAAAACTCTGAGTAAATACTACTCATAGTATACACAACAGTAACCAATTTAAATTATTTTTCTTTCAAATTGTTTTCTTTAATTTCATTAATATTAGCATCTGATTCACTATTCTCATCATCCCAGAAAGTTGAACTATTCTTGTTTTCAGTCTTTATGTCATTTAGAAAGCTATCATCTGCTCTTCTGGTGTTTAGAAAAGATAACAAAACTACAAAGATAAAAAAGAGTGCTATAAAAAATCCAGTAATTTTTACAGCAACACTTGAAGACTTTGCCCCAAAAATAGAAGAACTACCACCCCCAAAAACACCACCTATTCCATCACCCTGCTCATCTTGAATTAAAACTAAAAGGATAATAAAAATCGAAACAATAACAAAAATTATAAAAATAAAAAATCTAACTAAATCCAAAACAAACCTCTTCAACTAAAGAACATTGTTAATTATAGATAAAAAAGATTCGGCCTTTAAAGATGCTCCACCTATTAGCGCACCATCAATATTAGGCTCATTCATAAGCTCTTTTACATTGTTTGAATTAACAGAGCCTCCATACTGAATTATAATATTGTCTGAAGCTGACTTTGAATAAAGCTTCGTAATCTCAAGCCTAATTGCCTTATGAACCTCTTCTGCCTCTTCTTTAGTTGCGGTTTTACCCGTTCCAATTGCCCAAACAGGTTCGTAAGCTAAAATTATCCTTTGAATATCTGATTCAGAAACACAATTTAACCCCTTTTTAACCTGATTTAAAACAACCTCTAAAGTTTTTCCAGAATCTCTTTCATCAAGAGTTTCTCCAACACAAAGAATTAAGTATTTGAAAGGATGCTTAAGTCCTGCAAGAATCTTTTTATTTATTATTTCATCTGTTTCTGCTAAATACAACCTACATTCAGAATGACCAAGTATAACATATTCTACTCCAAATTCTAAAAGCATTGAAGGTGAAATTTCACTTGTCCTTGCTCCACTTTCCATATAAGACATATTTTGAGCACCAAGGAGAATGTTACTACCCTTAATACATTCTGAAACCTTAGATAAAGCCGTAAATGGGGGAGTTATCATTATTACAACATCATCTTTTAAGGTCTTAACCTCAGTTGCAATTTTTTTTGCAACAATAGAAGCTTCTGCACTTGTATAATGCATTTTCCAATTTCCCGCTAAAAATGTTTTTCTCATTTTAATTCTCCAAAACCTTAATACCCGGCAAAATTCTCCCTTCAAGATATTCAAGCGATGCACCACCGCCCGTTGAAACATGAGTAATCTTATCAGATAAATTAAATTTATTAACAGCTGCAACAGAATCTCCACCACCAACAACGGTTAAACCTGAGCAAGATGCTACCATTTCGGCAACCTTAGCAGTCCCTTTTGAAAATGAATCAAATTCAAATACACCAAGAGGACCATTCCAAATTATAGTTTTGGCAGTTTTCACAACATTTTCAATTTCTTTTAAAGTATTAGCTCCAATATCCATGCCAATCTTGTTTTCAGGAATATTAAAGGAGTCAATATACTCAGGAATTGAATTTTTGTTAAAATCATCAGCTACAATATGATCAAGTGGTAAAATTACTTTAACGCCCAGCTCTTTTGCTTTCTTTAAAAAAGAAGATGCTATACCAATATATTCGTCCTCTAAAAGAGATTTGCCTATAGAATATCCTTCGGAATGCAAAAAAGTATAAGCCATTCCACCGCCAATCACAACTACATTAGACTTTGACAAAAGTGATTCTAGTACCGCAATCTTTGAAGAAACCTTAGAACCACCAATAATTGAAACAAATGGCCTTTCGGGATTTTTTAATATTCCACCAAGAAATTTATCTTCTTTTTCCATTAAAAATCCACCAACAGACGGCAAATAATCAGCAACTCCCACAGTTGAAGCATGAGCTCTATGAGCTGCGCCAAAAGCATCATTTACAAAAACATCTCCATTTTCAGAAAGTTTTTTTGCAAAATTTTTATCGTTTTTCTCTTCTTCTGCATAAAACCTTACATTTTCAAGCAATACAACATCCCCATCCTTCATTTGCAAGGTACTATTTACAACCTCACTTCCAATACAATCAGAAAGCATCTTGACATCTTGGCCTAAAAGCTCTGACAACCTATTGGCAACCGGCTTAAGAGAATATTTAGGATTTTTCTTTCCATCTGGTCTACCCAAATGACTTACAAGCACAATCCTAGCTCCTCTTTCTTTTAGATACTCTATTGTAGACAATGCTGCCCTAATTCTAGTATCATCGCTAATGCTCCCCTCTTTTAGGGGAACATTAAAATCACATCTTACTAAAGCTCGCTTGCCCGCAAAGCTACTAAAGTCTTTTACTGTTTTTATTGACATTTTATTACCTTAAGCTTACTTATTTTACCAATTTTTGAGCAAGATCAACCACTCTTGTAGAATATCCAAACTCATTGTCATACCATGACAATATCTTTGCAAATCCATTTTCAAGAACCATTGTCTCAAGACCATCAACAATAGAAGAATGAGAATTCCCCTTTATATCTGAAGATACAATTGGATCTTCCGTGTACCCCAAAATACCTTTAAGCTCAGGCGTTTCTGATGCCTTCCTGAGCACAGAATTAATCTCTTCTTTTGTAACATCCTTTTTCTTAAGTTGAACTGTAAGGTCAACTATTGAACCTGTTGGCACAGGCACCCTCATTGAAGTACCATTCAACTTACCCTTAAGTTCGGGCAAAACAAGTCCAACTGCTTTTGCAGCACCGGTTGAAGTTGGAATAATAGAAAGTGCAGCAGCTCTTGCCCGTCTAAGATCAGAATGAGGAAGATCCAAAATTCTTTGATCATTAGTATAAGCATGAACTGTTGTCATAAGTCCTTGTTCAATTCCAAATGATTCATGAAGTACTTTTGCAAGAGGAGCCAAGCAATTGGTTGTACATGAAGCATTTGACACAGCCTTTAAATCAGAATTAATATCGTGATCATTTACACCAAGAACTATTGTTTTAATCTCGTCTTTAGCAGGAACTGTTAAAATAACTTTCTTAGCCCCAGCATGATTCACATGATCAAGATATCCCCCTTTATCACTAGTTGCTGATGAAAAAACACCTGTTGACTCAATTACAACATCAATTCCAAGCTTTGCCCAAGGAAGATTTTTTGGGTCTCTCTCAGCAATAATTTTTATTTCTCTTCCATCCACAACAATGGCACCATCTCTTGACTCAACTTTTTTATTATATACTCCAAAAGTCGAATCATACTTTAAAAGATGTGCAAGAGTTTTAGGATCTGTTAAATCATTTATTGCGACAATATCAATTCCTCTTTCAAAAGCAATCTTAAAAACATTTCTACCAATACGCCCAAAGCCATTAATAGCCAATTTCATACAAAATCCTCCAATTTTTTGATTTTATTCTTACTAGAATTATTAAATCACAAATTAACAACAAGTGTCAAACTATCTTTTTATAAGCACAGTGGCTCCTTCTTGAACATAATCCTTTAAAAAGGTAGAAGATTTTACAATGCCTCTAGAAATATAATCACTTATATCCTCAATTAAAATCTCGCCTAAAATATCTGATTTTTTGTAAACAATAAAACCAGAATCTCTAGTATCACTGTTTAAAGCACCTTCTTTAAGAATCAAAAAAACATCGCCTTTTACAACACCGTTTACTTGGCCAAGATTAATAAGAGCATCGTCATTTTTAATTTGAAGAATCTTTCCTTTTTTGGGCAAATAATCATGAAAATCTTTTGAAAGAGAATTTAAAGCATTGCTTAAATAATTAACACCTCCCACATCATAAGAGAAAGAAACAAGCTTAATCCCTGTTTTACCTGAAAAAATATTCACTACCAAGGTAGCTGTATTTTTCAAAATATCTGCCTTAAAATCAAAAATTAAAAATAAATCCAAATTATTATTTCTTGAATAAGAAAACCCTTCAGAAAAATTATTAATCAGATAGTCTCTATTTTTATTGTAATCAAAATTATAGTTAACTATTTCCATATTTAAATTACGCTCAAGCACCCTTTCAGCGTATCTCAATATCAAATCATTTGCCCCAAAAAACTTATTCTCACTTTGAGTAAAAATAGCCATTTTATAAACCACTCTGTCATCGTAAAGCTTATTAAAATCAGCAATGCTTTTGTATCCATATTTATAAAATAAAGACTTTCTAACATCAAAAGACACAACATCGTAAAAATCTAAAATTCTAGAATCAGTAGAATTTCTTTGTTTTGCTAAATAAAAAAGCTGCTCATATGCCATAATATCTAAATTCATAAGCTTGTATATTTTTGAAAGCAAAAACCTAGCACTATCATTATCAGGCCAAATATCAACAGCATTTTTTGCATTAAACAATGCTTTGTTTAAATTTAAAGATTTAAAAGCTTTAAGCCCCTCATTTTCATAATGCTTAGAAATTCTAGCATTGGAATTATTTTTCAAAAAATTTCTAAAATTAGATGCAAAAAAACTCTCCTCAAGAGCAATATTATAAAATTCTAAATCTTTTTTGAGATTTTTAGCTCGCTCTAAATTTAAAATAGCCTTTTCAATATCTCCAAATCTTAAGTAAGAATACCCCAATAAATAATAAAGCTCATCAGAATCTTTATTAACTAAAATAGCTTTCTGCAATGCTTCTATTGCATCCTCATATTTAAATTCATGCAAATAAACAAGCGCAAGCAATCGATACGCATCAACAACTCCAAAATCTTTGTAAGAGCTTTCAATTAAAGCCAAATAATTTAAAGCATACTTTTCAGCAAGCCCCAAATTATTAATACTAATATAAAATTCAGCGACTCTTTTATGAAAATCTGGAAAAGATAAAAAATTTACCCTGACTTTATTTATCAAATGTCTAATCTTGTCATGCATTCCTAGCCTTTGATAAATGTCAATAAGATGCTCAAAAGCACTATAATTATTTTGACTATAATCAAGAATAGATAAATAATAATTAGCAGCAGCTATAAATAATCCATTTTTTTCAAAAATTGAAGCAAGTCCAACCAAAGCATCAATATTATTCCTTTGTTTGACTAAAACCTCAGAATAGATTTTTTTTGCTTGATCAATTTTATCGTTTTTTAACAATATATTTGCATAAAGAATTTTATATTCAGTGTCTTCATTGGACATTTTAGAGGCTTTCTCTATGAAAAATTGTGCTTGAGTATATATCTTAAGGGAATAGTAAATTGATGCAATAAATTTATAAGCTTCATAATAATTGGGATTAATTTTTATAGCCTCAACAAGCTCATCAATAGCATCATAATACCTTTTAGATAAATAATACTCATTAGCCCTTTGATAATGTCCTAATGCTGTAGTATCACTTCCTAATAGAACACTAAAATTAAAAAGGAATAACATTAAAAACCAATTAAAATTCATAAACCTTCCTTCTCGGAAATCTTTATCACCTTAATATTTCTTTGATGCATATTTTTAATCGAAAAAACCAAATTGTTATATTCCACCTTTTCATTTTTCAAAGGAATCCTCCCAAAAAGATCATAAACGAAACCGCCAAGAGTATCAAAGTCTCCATTTGGCAAATTTAAATTAAGTTTCTCATTTAAATCCTCTATTAAAATTCTTGCATCACAAAGATAAGATCCATCATCAAGACGAACTATTTCATCAAGCTCATTGTCAAATTCATCTTGAATGTCACCTACTATCTCTTCAAGAATATCTTCAAGAGTTACAAGCCCCGAAACCCCACCATACTCATCAACCACAATTGCAATATGAACATGATTTTCTTGAAATTCTTTTAAAAGAGAGTCTGTTTTTTTGCTTTCGGGGACAAACATGACCTTTCGCATAATATCTTTTAAGTCTATTTCGTAGAAATCTTTTTTACACATATGTAATAGTATGTCTCTTGTATGAATTATCCCAACAATATTGTCAATGGTACCATGATACACAGGAAATCTTGAATGACTGCTAGATGTTACAACTTTTAAAAGCTCGTCCTTGCTCTTAGCATAATCAACAAATATAACTCCTATCCTAGGAATCATAATCTCTTTTACAACAGTCTCTTTAAGCGCATTGAAGTTTTTTATCAAAGAAGTTTCAATATTCGACTTATCTTCAAGATCATTTTCTGGGCTTCCTTTTTTCTTCTTTTTGTTTTTAAAATTAAAAAATCCCAACATCTAAAATACCCTTTTATTTTCTTTTAAGATATTTTCTTGAAGAATCAACATACCTTCCTTTTGAAAATCATTAGTTTCATGTTTATATCCCATTAAATGCAAAATCCCATGAATAGTAACACGTTGAAGTTCTTCATAAATTTCAACATTAAACTCTTGAGCGCTGAATTTTAAATATTCAAAAGATATTACAAGATCTCCTTGTATTTTATAATTTATGCCATCAACCAAATCTTCGTTAAGCTCATTATGTTCATTATAATTAAAAGAAAGAACATCAGTTGGCTCGTTCTTGTTTCTAAATTTATTATTCAATTCTTGTATATAAGCATTATCACAAAGAATAACTGAAAGTTCAAAATCGCTAATGGAAAGAGCATTCAAAACAGATACAACAAAATCATAAAAAACATTAAGATGTTCAAATTTAATATTTTCTACCAATAAATTCAAATCAGATTTGGACAAATTAAATATACCCTAAAATAATCCACATATAACTTACAAGTATGATTAATTGCTATAGCAATTAAATTATTTTATTTTGCAAACTAAAAACCAAAAAAATCCTTAATTATGTTTTCAAAAGCATCTTCTTGCAAAAAGCCAACAGAAACCTTTGGCTTGCCATCAACAGGAATAAAAAGAATAGTTGGAAGACTTTGTACTCCAATCGCAGAAGAAATATCTTGTTCCTTATCTGTATCTACTTTGTAAAAATCAATGCTATTCTCGTACTTTTTAGAAAGTTTTTCAAAAATCGGAGAAAGCATTTTACATGGACCACACCAATTAGCATAAAAATCAATTATTGCGGGTCTATCACCTCTAAAACTCCACTCTTTATCATTTTTATAATCAAAAACTTTAACAACAAAATCTTCTTCGGTTAAAGAAATAGCCATATATTTTACATGCCCCCCTATCGACTTAAAATTATATCACAAATACAATATTAATAATAAGGAATTATAAGAAATGAATCTAATGTTAATAACTTTTAATGAATTTAAAACAGGAATTTCACTCAATGATACTAGGGCAGAACATCTTGTTAAAATCTTAAAATTAAAAGATAACGACAAATTTAAATTTGGTATTCTTGGAGAAAAAAACATTTACCACTGCATTTACAAAAAAGATAAAAAACTATTTTTCAAGAAAATCTTTAAAGTAGGTGAATCTAATAAACTTAAAAAATTATATGTGCTAATTGGAATGATAAGACCAATTGTTGCCAAAAGAATCATAAAAGAACTTGCTAGCATTGGAACATACAAAATAATTTTTTTTAACACTGAGCTTACTGAAAAATCATATTTAAATTCTAAAATCTTTAAAAACAATGATTGCGAAAAACATTTAATAGCCGGAGCAATGCAAGGAAAAATAACATACTTACCAAAAATAAAAATTATAAAAAATTTGAAAGAAAGCCTTAAATATATTCAACAAGAAAATTTTGAAATAAAAATATTGCTTGAAAAAAATAGTGAAAAAAATTTAATTGATATAGAACAAATAAACAATGCGGTCATTATTGTGGGACCTGAAAGAGGATTTACAGAAAAAGAAAAACAATTAATAGCACAATATAATTTTTCCCCTTACAGCATATCCACAAACACCCTGAGAACAGAAACAGCCACAATTGCTGCATCTATTATTACAGCATCAAAACTAATTAATATGTGATTTTATATTAAAAATTTTTTTATCATTTTAAATCAATATGTTTTTGAGCACAATTAATTTATAACTGTTTGATTAATCAGCTTATCATAAATATAAAGCTCAATCATAGAACCTTTATTAACCTCATAGGGCAACTTAATAAGTCCTCCCTTTGACTTAAAGGAATAAATCAAAGAATTTTTACCATCCACGCCTTTTAACCTAACAGATATATCGACATAAGATGGATGTTGTCTTAATTTATAAGTCAAAATTCCAAAAACAATTTTATTGTCAACCTTGGGCTTTGCAATAGTAATTAAAATTTTATCTGATTCATTTATTTTAGTTCCAGGCGGAATAGACTGAGAAATAATATTTCCAAAATCGCCGATATTTGCCAAATCAATGTCAAAGTTAATGCTATCGCTTAAAAGAGAAGCAATTGCATCTTTATAATAAATTCCAACATAATTTTTAACATGTTTGTCCAAATGATCTTTACCCTTACTAATTAAAAATTGAAGATCCGTTAAACTTGATATTTGACTACCCGGTGATGGATTTTGACTAATTATTATTCCTTTTGGCAATTCGCTTTCAACCTCAAGAGGTTGAACAATATGGTAAAGTAATTTAGAATTATCAAAAGAATTGGCCTTTAAATTAATAATAACATCGTCAATGTTTTTACCAATAAAACTATCAACTCTGTTTATTATAGCCCCTTTGCTAATGAAAATTATAACCTTATTGCCATGTCTTAAAACAGTTCCTGGTTTTGGACCCTGATCTATTACTTTCCCTTTATCAAGAGCACTTGAAGAAAATTTAAATTCAATGTGCGGAATCAACTCTTTTCTCTGCAATTCAAGAACAGCATCCTCAATAGCAAGAGAATAAAGATTTGGAACGACTGTAATCTCATTATTTTCTAAAACCATAAAGAAAATTGCAAAAGAAACAATTAAAGATCCAAAAATAACTAAAAGCAATGCCTTAATTGTGGTTTTGGGCAAAATCAACATTTCATTATTGCAATTTTTGTCACTCTGAGACAGATCTAATTTATTTTTAAACAATTCCCCTTCATTAGAAAATTTATTTTCTAGATTGTCATTATTATTAAAACTAATATATCCCCCCCTATTCTATTGAAGAAAACACTTGCCCTATTAGCTGCCTACTTCCATTATAAAAGGACTTAAAATCCAAAACCTTTCTTCCAGGTCTTTGAACTTCTAAAAGCAAAAGAATCCCTTTCCCGGTATTAACAAATAATCCTTTTTCAGGATTAAAATCAACAATTTCTCCTATTTTTCTCTCCTTATATAAATCTACCTCCAAAAAATCGGCGCGATGAAAAATAATGTCGTTATAATCAAGCCTAACTCTTACAAGTGGCCAAGGATTGCACGCATTAATTTTATTTTTAATCTCAAATGCACTTAAATTAAAATCTATAAATCCAGATTCTTTTTTTAAAAAAGAACAAAAAGTAGCTTCGCTTGATTTTTGAGGAATTCCCAAAAAACCCTTGCTAATTTTTTCCAAAGCTTCTAGAACAAGGCTTGGACTAAGGCTTGATACAAGTTTTGAAATATCATGACTTGTATCATAAGATCTTATTTTAAAATTTTTTTGCACTAAAATATTGCCACTATCCATTTCTAAAGCCATACTCTGAATAGTAACACCGCTAACACAATCACCATTTAAAATTGCAGATTGAATCGGAGAAACGCCTCTATATTTGGGTAAAAGAGAAGGATGAACATTAATACATCCCTTTGGGAAAAGATCTAAAAATTCTTTTTTAAAAATCTTGCCATAAGAAAAAACTAACATTAAATCTGGATTCAAATCTCTAACTAAATTTAATACATTATCATCAAGAATCAAAGGATCAAGAACTTTAATATTCCTAGCAATAGCCTCTGACTTTATTACATTTTGACTTAACTTTTGTCCTCTACCCTTGGGTCTATCAGGCAAAGTCAAAACTCCCACCACTTCATAATGCTTTACAATCTCTTTGAAAACTTCTAAAGCAATAGAAGAAGAGCTTACAAAAAATATTTTCATTTTGCCTTAAGCCCCCTTTCTCTCATATAAGGCTTTAGTAATTTATTTTTTAACTTTTCTTCGTAATAATCAATAAAAAGAACTCCATTTAAATGGTCCATTTCGTGCTGAATAATTCTTGCCAAAAAATCAGAATTTTCTATAGTAAAAGATTTTCCATTCTCATCATGAAAATTTATTACAACAGCTTTAGGCCTCATTAAATCATAATAAACTCCTGGTATACTCAAACACCCCTCTTTGTAAGAACTAAACTCATAAGAAGTCTCTATGATTGAAGGATTGATAAAAACCAAAGGCCTTGCCATTTTATTCTCTCTAACTACAAAAAGCGCCAAATCAAGGCCTACTTGGGGAGCAGCAAGCCCAACTCCACCGCTAATATCCATCAATTCTATCATCTTTTTAGCATAATCTCTAATCTTATCGTCAATATTCTCGATTTGCTTTGTCTTAACACGAAGCAAATCATTAGGATAAAATACCATTTCCATAAAAACCCATCCCCCTTTCAAACAAAAAAGACACTTATTTTATTTTTCCAAAAAGCTTCCATTCTTCATTTCCCAATAATGAAAAATAAATATTACCAATCCTAGACTTAGGAATAGCATAAAGCTTGTTTTCATTAATATCTTTAAAAACTAAAAATTCTTTAAGATCTGTATCAAAAAGAACAAGCTTTCTGTCTTTACCATTAAACTTTAATCGCCAATCACCTTTTAATGTTTTGTAAAAAAAGGTTCTCTCATCAGCAGTATTAATTTCATAATCTTTTTGCTTTTTTAAAACACTTGTTGATTTTATAGCTCCCATAACATAGTTTAAAAAATCCTTATCAAATTGAACACTGCTCAAAACAGCTCCCACATAAGCTGCCTTTATTTGCTCATTCTTAGAATCAACAAAAAAAATAGTCGGACTTTTTTGTAGATTAATTTTATTAAAAATTTCATTATCCTTATCAATAACTAAAAAAACACTTTTTCTAGATACTTTGTGAATAATTTCACCATTTGTAAAAGAGTTTAAAAAATCTTTTATTAAATTTTCTTTAATATCTCTACCAACCAAAATTAAAACATTTTTATTCAATTTTTGAGCTTTTTTAATTGCAACCTCATAAGAACTCTCAAAAATAATATCTTCCGGAGGCAAAGAAAACAAATTTGAAAATCCTTGATTTAAAATCATTAAAAATGCAATTATAAATCTCATATTTTACTTGTTAGCTTTGCTAAAAATTCCAACTCTCCTTCATTATCAAAGCGCTCTTTTAATGTTAAAAATACACATTCATGATAATCATTGATATAATTTAACTCATCTTCTGAGAGCATTTCTTTTACTATCAATTCCTTTTCAAAAGGAACAAGGGTTAAATTCTCAAACTCTAAAAAAGCTCCAAAGTCATTTGTAAAAGCTTGCCTTACAAAAACTAAATTCTCAATTCTTATTCCGTGACTAAATGTTCTATAAAGACCAGGCTCAATTGAAACTACCTCAGATCCTTTAAAAAGATAACTAGAATTAGGACTAATAGAAACTGGAAGTTCATGAACATTAAGAAAAAACCCAACACCATGCCCAGTGCCATGAATAAAATTCAATTCATTTTTTAAAAGCGGTAATCTACAAATTCCATCAAGAAAAGCTCCGGAAGATCCATATGGAAACTTTAAAGAAGAAAGGCCAATGAAAGCCTTAAGAACCAAAGTATAGTCGCGCTTTTCTTCATCAGAGGCATCACCTATTAAAAAAACTCTTGTAACGTCTGTCGTACCAAGTCCAAAATATGAACCCCCAGAATCAATCAAAAGAAGACCATTGGTATTTATTTTTCTACCTCTTTTGGGCTTATAATGCGGAAGAGCTCCATTTTCTCTAAAACCAACTATTGAGTCAAAGCTAGAACTAAAAAAATCTTTATTCAATTTTCTAAAATGCAAAAGCATATCAGCAACATCTATTTCATCTAATTCAGACAATTCAACCTTGCTAAGACTTTTAAATTTACGTAAAAATTTAATCAATGCAATAGCATCAATAATATGCGCTTCTTTCATCTTAAGAAGTTCATAATCGGTTTTTAATGCCTTAAGACTACTTATAATACTCTCTCCCAAAATGATATTAGTCTCACCAAGAACTTTTAAAACCCTAACATTGGCATAAAATGAAACAAAAAATTTACCTTCGTGCTTTATTTTGTCCAAAAAACAGTAAAAATTGCTGTAAGACTCTATTTCAAAATTTTCCATTTCAAGTGCTTCTTTAACACCCGAATCAAGTTTTTTTRTGTCAACAAAAAGAACATTTTTTCGATTTTTATTCCTAGATATTAAAAGAAACGAATAAAATAATGCTGATTCTTCAACATCTGCCCCTCTTAAATTCAGCACCCAAGCAATCTCATCAAGAGCAGTAATAACATAAAAATCTGCCAAATTCTTTTCTAAGATCAAATAAATAGATTTGATTTTTTCAGCTCTTTTGTTATTCTTCTCAGCATCAGCCAATTCAAATACATGGCTAAACTCAAGCTGGGGTCTAGATTTCCAAATTAAATCAATTAGATCTTGATTTAAAGCCTTGATATGTGTATTTTTACATTTTTCAGACAACTCTTTATAAAACTTTATACTAATCTCATCTGAATAAATTCCAAGCTTTGATTCTTTAAGATTCAAATTTATATACGTAAAAATATCAGGAGATCCTTTTACTCCAAGCTTTATTAATGCAATTTCAGTTCCCTTAAGCTCTTGCTCGGCCTGTAAAAAATACCTACCATCTGTAAAAAGAACAGCTTTTGATAATGTTATAATTACCGTACCAAAGCTACCAGAAAAACCTGTAATAAACTTACGAGTGCTATATCTTTCATGAGAATATTCACTAAAATGAGGATCATAGCCTGCTACCAAATAAGCATCAACCCCATTATCTCTCATATGATCTCTAAGCAAAGCTAATCTTTTATTAATATCCAAAAAAATCCCCTTTATACAACCTTACTAATATTAGTATACCAAATAATTATCAATTTAAAAAAAAAAAATTATTTGATATAATTTAGCTTGAAATTAACTCCTAAAGGATAAAACATGAAAAATATTAAAGCGGTTGCCTCTGATCTTGATGGCACTCTTTTACTATCAAAAAGCTATATTGGAGCCTTTACAGAACTTGTAATTAAAAAATTAACAAAAGAAAAAAAGAAATTCATAATAGCAACAGGAAGAAGTAAAAATGAAATCATTCAAATTATAAAAAAAACAGATCAACTGCAAGTTTCATTTTTCATTACATTAAACGGAGCAAAAGTTTACAATCAAGAATGGAAATTAATAAAAAGTCATAATTTATCTGCTGAAGTGGTAAAGAAGATTTTAAATTTAAGAGACGAGAAATTTAGTCACATACCTCATTTTTTACATAAAGCAGATCAAAACGACGACCAATTAAATATTGACATCAAGACTAAAATTGCAATTGATCAATGTAAAAAATTGCAAAAAGAATCCAATGTCTTCAGACATGAAATAATCAGCCCAATCAATAAAATTCAAGAAATTAAAGACTTTAACGAGCTTAAAAATTTTGAAAATGTTGCAAAAATAATACTAGCTGGCGGAGAAGAAAGCCTAATAGAATATGAAGCAATGATTTTAGAGAAATATAAAGGAGAAATAAATGCATACCTTTCTACCCCAAATTCACTAGAAATTGTAGATCATAAAGTCTCCAAAGGTAATGCATTAAAAGAAGTTCTTAAAACTATAAATATTAATTTAAGCGAAACCATAGCTTTTGGAGATGGCTTTAATGATACTGATATGCTAGAAAATGTTAAAAAGGGATTACTAATGGGAAATGCAAATTATAGATTAAAAGCAATGCTTCCTTACTTAGAAGTAATAGGAACAAATGATGAAGAAGCTGTTGCAAACTACATTAATGAGAATGTCTTAGAAGAACCTATTTAGGAGGAATAAATGGAGAAAGATTTAATAAAATATGCAGAGCTTATAATTTTAAAGGGAATTAATTTGCAAAAAAATCAATGTGTTTTAATTCAAGGTTCAATCGACAATTATAATTTTTTGAAAATATTAGCAAAAAAAGCTTATGAACACGGGGCTAAGTATGTCAAGCTAAACATTAAAGACATTGATATTTTAAAATCAAGACTAAAATTTTCACAAGAAGAAAGCTTGAAATTTATTCCAAATGCAGAAAAAAGCTTTTTAGAAGAAATGGTTCAAGATAAATGGGCAAGAATAAACGTCGATGATACAGAAAATTTTGAAGACTTAAAAGAAAGCATTGGTCAAAAAATGTCAATTTATCAAAAAGCCTTAAATTTGGCAAGCAAAACCTTATCACAAGCAATAATGAGCAACGAAATAGCCTGGTGCGTTGTTTGTGCACCAGGTCCAAAATGGGCTTCCAAAGTTTTAAATAAAAAAGAAGGAAGTCAAACTTTAGAAGAATTTTTCAAAATACAAAAAAAAATATTATTACTCGACAGTGAAAATCCAATAGAAAGTTGGGAATCCCATGGAGAAAAACTTCACAAAAGATGCAAAACATTAAATGAACTTAACCTAGAAAAGGTAATTTTTAAAACCGAAAAAACAAACTTGGAAGTATATCTGCTTGAAACTTCCCTATGGACAGGTGGAAGCGAAAAAATCAAAGGAACAGAAATAGAATTCAATGCCAATATGCCAACAGAAGAGGTTTTTACAACTCCAAACTATAAAAAAACAAAAGGCATCGTGTACGCCACCCGCCCTGTAATGGTTCTTGAGACACTAATATATGGAATGTGGTTAAAATTCGAAAATGGAAAAGTTGTTGACTTTGGCTGTGATGATGAGAAGCAAAAAGAAATATTAAAATCACACATTGAAACCGACATTCAAGCAAAATATATAGGAGAAGTAGCATTAGTTGACAGTAGCTCCCCTATTTATCAAAGCAATCTTATTTTTTACAGCACATTATATGATGAGAATGCAAGTTGCCACATAGCACTAGGAGCTGCATATCCATCTTGTTTAAGCAATGAAGAAGATTTAAAGACCGATGCCGATAAGCTAACTTACGGATGTAACGTTTCATTGATACATACAGATTTAATGATTGGAAGCGATGACTTAAATGTCATTGGTGTAGACAAAAATGGAAAAGAGTACACAATAATAAAAGCTGGTAAATTCGCAATATAAAAGGAGGCTTAATAATGATAAGGGCATTGCTTACCAATGATCTTTTTTTGTCTTGTCTTGTATCAGGAATTTCTGCTCAAGTGATTAAATATGGTATCCAAACTGTAAAAACAAGAAAGTTAAAACTAACTCCAGTACATCTTTTAAAAAAAATTTTTCTAGAAACAGGAGGCATGCCAAGTAGTCATTCATCAACGGTCACCGCTCTTTCAACCTCAATCGCACTAACTGAAGGAATAGATACAAATTTTATAATAGCTCTTGCATTTGCCCTTATTACAATAAGAGATTCTTTCGGCGTAAGATATATGTCTGGAGTTCAAGCAGAATATTTAAATGCATTATCAGAAAAATTAAAAAAAGAAATAAAAATTGACACAACAAAAATAAAAGTGGTCAAGGGGCACAAAAAGAAAGAGGTTCTAACGGGCATAATAATAGGAATAGTCTCTGCGTATATTGTGTGCTATTTTTAGCATAGGAAAAAATAAATGGTGCGTTTTTTAGGTTTTTTATATTTAATTACAACAATACCACTTATCAAATCCTGTGATGCAGCTCAATTTGGAGACTACAAACCTTTATACTTTGAAAATGAAAATGATCTAAAAACTGCCAATGAATATATAAATTCACTAGGATACAAAACAATCTCAGAATACACAACAAAAATTGACATTTTAGACTTTCCCGAAAATAAAGAAATCACAATAAATGAGATAAACAAACTTAACAATCTTGACCTGAGAAAAAGCATATTTTTAAAAAAGCTCTCCAATCTTTTCAACATAGAGCACAAAAAACTTCTTTATGTTGAAAACAGGTTTAAAAGTATAAATTTTAAAAACCTAAAAAAAGAACTCAATATTAATGCCGACATACATTCTCTTGACTACAAAACAAAAATTAATTTTATTTCAAGCATAATATTTCTAATCATAATAATTTTATTAATTTTTTTAGACCCAACAAACTCTATATTTACTTTAATTTTTCTATTAATTTCATCTCTTGCTTTTATGATAAGCAAAGAAATAATGTATTTTTATCCATTTACAGTTCTCTCTTATTTGTTATTTTTAATAATCAGTAATTTTAACAAAAATTACAATAAAATATATTTAAAAGAAATAAATTTTTTAACACTAATGACAAAAATAAAACACTTACTATTTTTATTTACATTCACAGCTCTATATTTCATTACAATCACAACCTTTTTTACTACAAATATTGATCCCACTTTTATTGCATTTGTCGCAATACCAACCCTTTGCATTTTCTTAATTTTCAGCTGGATAAAAACAGAAAGCAATTTTAAAGACACTTTCTTATTCCCAATCGAGATTAAAGAGAAAAAAATAGAAGGAAAAAAAGCTTTAAAATCAAAAATAGCAATACATCTACTACTATTTACACTCTCATTAATTCCTTTCGCTTATTCAAGCTATATGCTAAATTCTTATGAAAACATTAACTACCTTTACAGTAAAAAATTAAATTACTTTGATTATTTAAATCCTAATAACATTTATATAATGCTGGGATACAACAAAGACATGCCCAATATTATAGGGTACCTATCCCACATTCTTTATCAAAACGAACTAAAATACAATATTACCGCTAAGTATGGAAAAATTCCTAAAGATATAAAAGAAAATTACTTTGAAATCAAAAACGACAAAATAGAAATTCATCCTAAAACTGTTTACGAAGTAGACAAATCATTTATTGATGAAATTCTTAAAAAAGATCTTGCAAGTCTGTTTTTAAAAAATAAAAATCCAATCCTAATATATAAAGAAAACAAGAATAATATCAACACAGATAAAAAAAATTACAAAATACTTTTCTTTTTCTCTTTGCCCTTCTTTGTATTACTATTCCTATTTAAAGCAATAAGATTTACAATTCTTTTAAACATAAATGAAAAAACCTATAAAAAATATATTCAAGGATAAATAGCTAATGCTAGACTTAGAAAAAGTAAAAACAATTTTTAAAAAATACAATAAATACGAAATAAATATTAACGAGATTCAAATACCTGAATATGCCCTAATACCCCTTGAAACAGAAAATTCAAAATCCATAATATACATAATTGAAAAACAAAAAATAGAAGAAAATCAAATTTTATCCAAAAACTCAAACATAGAGCTATACACATATTCTCCAATATCTGGAATAGTAGAAAAAATATACACAGCCAATTTTCCAGATGGAAAAAATTTAAAATCAGCATTAATCAAATTTCAAGGAAAAATAAAAACTGAAAAAACACCAATTGAAGAAGGAGCCTCAAGAGAAAAAACCTTGGAAAAATTAATTCAACTGGGAATTCCTTGGTTTAACGAAAATTCTTTATTTCAATTCATAAACAAATGTAAAAAAATAGACAAAATGATTTTATTAACAAACGGAAAAGATGCATTTACAAATATTTCAGAAGCACTGATGGCAGAAAAATTAGAAGAAATTTTTTCAGGATTCCAAATAATCGACAAAATATTCAAATTCAAAGAAATAATAATAATAATATCAAATAAAGACAAACTAAAAAAAGAATTCGAAAAATTGAGTATTTTTAAAAACAGAAAAATAAAAATTAAATCTTTAGAAAATGCATATCCTTATACAAATCACGAAATGATAATGCACTTTTTATACAATAATAAAAATACAAAAGATGATATAAATCCCCACAACAATATTTTATTAGCAAATATTGAAGATCTATACAATGCAAATCTTGTCATAAAAAATAACAACCCTTATAAAGAAAAATTTGTAGCTATAAATGGAAATAAAAAAATAAAAAGTAGAATACTGAAGGTAAAAATTGGAACCTCTTTCAGCCAGCTAATAAATGAGAAAATTGACACAAAAAAATATGAAATTTTTTTAAACAACCCAGCCAATAAAATAAAAATCGATACATTAAACATACCGATAACAAGAGATATTTATAGTCTCACCATATTAAAGAAAAAGTCAATATACGACAAAATTAAAGCATTGTTTATATCAAGCTTTGCACCATTGCAAATGGAAAATATTATTTTTTCATTCTTAAAGAAAGAAAAAATAAATAATAGCGGCAAATTAAAAATATTTAATTATACAGACAAAGAAGTAGAAGAAGAAATACATAAGGTTCAAAAAGAAATTAAAAGCAAAATTCTAAATGAAAGTCTAACAAATGAAGCAATATACACTGAAAACAATTTAAAAGACATATACTTTGCTATCATACTATCACTATCACCTAGCCTGATATTTTCTTTCCTAAATAACACAAAATTCATGACAGACACCTTGCTGTTAATATTTATTAGTGTGGCAATCTATATACCTATAATGCTAAAAATTAATTACAAATGTTTGTCTTTTTTTGTTTACGCCGCCTTAATGATAAGCATTATATTGCCCTTGGATTTAGAAATTACACTAAAAATAATTTCCTTATTATTTACTTTTTTGGTATTCTTTTACTTTTTCAGACTATCAGCATTTTTGGCAAACCCTATATTAATTTCTTTTATGTTTTTGGTATTAAATTTTCCGGTAAGTTTTAAGCAAGCCTATCAAGAGGAACTTAAAAATTCAAATTCAATAATTCCAACCTGGAATGAAATAATTGAAACAAATCCAAACATAAAAAATTTAAAAAGTTTAAATACCTTTACAAGATATGAAAGTAAAAAAATAGATGCAATTGAAAACTTTGTAAATCAAAACATTTTTTCCGCTTTTAATATAATTGTCACAAGATTTCATATTGAAAGTCTTTTGGGAGTTAATAATGAAAAAAAAATATCTCCTATCTTGCTTTATTTTGGCCTCTTATTAATAGTTGGCAAATATATAATCAACAAATTAATACCACTCTCATTTTATATAAGCTTAATGGCAATCTCGTACATAGCACATAATATAGGAATGCTAAACCACATCAGCTCCGACATGTTAACACTACTTATTTCTCCAATCCCAATGCTGTTAATATTTACAATGGCAACAGAATTGCAAATAACACCTCACTTTAAATTTGAGCAAATACTCTACGGATCAATATTGGCATTTATATACTTTTTGACATTAAGCTACATTCCTTTTGAAACTTTATCAGTCATAATATCTATTTTCATCTTACAAACAAGCTCAAACTTAATAAAAAAATATAGCTTAACCTTCAAAATTAAAAAAATAATGCATGTTTTGAAAACAAATAAAGAAAAAGCACTCAAAACACCTCTTGAGAATGAAAAGGATATAATAAAATTATGACCAATAATTTAATTGCATGCCTAATTATTAACAACTTAACCTTAATACACTTTGTTGGATTTGAGGACATAAAAATAAAAAACAATATAATGCTAATAAAAAGGTACGCCATAATAACAATTACTTCTTTATTAATATATTCAATATCGTTTTATCTCTATAAACTGTTTGCAAAGAATAATTTACTGTTCTTAGTGCCAATTTTTTATGTAATTTTGATTTACGTGTTGATATTATTATTTAAAGTATTAAATGATTTATTTATTGTTTACAACAAAAAATCAAATTATTCAAACGATTTCATGCTTTCAAATAGCAGCTTAATTGCAATAACATTTTTTGCGCTTGATAAGAACAACGGATTTTTTGAAGGATTAGAAATACTTATTCTATCTGCACTTGGCATACTAATAGCTTTAATGTCAATAACATCAATAAAAAAAAACTTTGATAAAAACCCCAAAATCAATATATTGGAAAACGAACCAATATATTTTTTTATAATATTTATTTTATCTTTAATTCCAAATATAATTATATTAATATACAATCAATAATAGCGAGAAATAAAAATGAAAGAAAAAATAAATACATTGCTCAAACATGCCGAAGACATTTGGAGGAAGCTTTGACAAAAATGAAATTCAAGCTAAAATCGAAAAATATGAAAAAGAAATAAACCAGAAAAATTTTTGGAATGATCCTAAAAGAGCTCAAAAAGTAATTAAGGCTCAAAGTATTTTAAAAAATAAAATTGATCCGTGGGAAGAGCTAATAAATAAAATAAAAGACTTAAGCGATTTGTGCGAAATTGCCGAAAATGAAAAAGATACTAACGGCTTGGAAATTGAATTTAATACGCTTGAAAAACAATACAAAGATTTACTCACAATTTCTTACTTTAAAGAAGAGCTTGACGCAAACAATGCTTTTTTAACTATTCATTCTGGGGCTGGGGGCACTGAAGCATGTGACTGGGTCGCAATGCTTTACAGAATGTATTCAAGATACGCTGAGAGAAAAAAATACAAAACAGAACTTATTGATTTACTCGAAGCAGAAGGTGGAATAAAATCTGTTACAATAGAAATCAAAGGTGAGTATGCTTATGGGCTATTGAAAAGTGAAGTTGGAATACATCGTCTTATAAGAATTTCTCCTTTTGATGCTGCTAAAAAAAGGCATACCTCTTTTGCATCAGTATTTGTTGACCCTGTTATTGATGACAAAATAGAAATAACAATCAAACCAGAAGACATAAGAATTGATACATACAGAGCATCGGGAGCCGGAGGACAACACGTCAATAAAACATCCTCTGCTGTAAGAATAACTCACATTGAAACAGGAATAGTAACTCAGTCTCAAAGCGACAGAAGCCAGCACAAAAACAAAGACTTGGCAATGAAAGTTTTAAAATCAAGACTTTATGAATACTATAAGAGCAAAGAAGATGAAAAAAACAAATCCAAGCAAGACACAAAAAAAGAAATTTCTTGGGGCAACCAAATAAGATCTTACGTATTTCAACCTTACAATTTGGTAAAAGATCACAGAACAAAATTTGAAAATTCAAACACCACTTCGGTTATGGACGGAAACATAGACAATTTCATAGAAGAGTATCTAAAATGGAAAAGCTTAAACTAAAGCTAGCAATACCATTGCTAGTATTTACAATATGCAAAATACATTCTCAAAGTAATATTGAATACAATTTTTCCTATATCATTAATACAAAAAAAGAAAATATTGACCTAAAAAAGGGTATTGAAAAACAATTGGACAAAATCTATGATAAAATAACAGAACATATAGTAAACAATGATGACAAGAGCATCATTGAAGACATTTATATAAATCAAGATATAATAAAAACAGAACTTGAAATTAGCAAATTAAAAAAAGAAATGGATAAAAAAAAACTTCAAAACATAATAACCGCAAAAGAAAAGCATAACACCAAAACCAAAATTGATGAGCTTAAAAAAAATATTCAAAATATTAACAATAAACAAAAAAAATTTGCAGAATATTTTAACAATTTAAAAAAACTAAAAGTAAAATATAAAAAAATCGAAGAGCAAACAAATATATCAAATTTAAATAAAGAATTTTTTATAAGAGAAGAATTATTTTTTATTAACTATATTGATCTTAAAAAAATAGAAAATTATTATTTGCTAGAAATTAGCAACATCACTCCTGAGAAAATTGAGACTAAAAAAGCGGTATTTAAAACATCATCTTCTGTTAATGAAATTGCAGATCACATAACAAAATACAGCCTCAAAGAAATATTGGGCAGAGAATTTTTAAAAATCAACATTAACGTCAAAAATAACTCGGATGCAAAAATCTACATAAATGAAAAATTTGTTTCAAAAGGAATCTATCACGATAATATTTTTGACATTTCTAAACTCCCAAACAAAGAAATTGAAATACAAATCACAAGTGCAAATTTCGAAAACTATTCTATTAAAAGAACGGTAAAAAATGCAGACTCAATAATATTAGATATTGACTTAAAAAGAACAATCTCTAAAAAAGTATCAATTAAAAGCAATGTACAATCTAAAGTTTTTAAAAAAGGAATATTTATGGGAGAAACCCCAATTGAAATTGAAAAACCAGAAAATCAAGATATCATCTTGCTTAAATCTAAAGGATATAAAGATAAATTCAAGTTAATAAATAAAGAAGAAGATCAAGTAGAAATAGAAATGATAAAAACTAACAAAAATAGACTTATCGACACAAGAGATAAATTTTATGTCAATCTGGCCGTCTTTACATTAAGCACAATAGGAGCCATTTTTGCAGGAACATTGCTTAACAATTCAGAAGTACTTTATAAAATAACAGGCAATCACTTTATTAACAAAAGATTAACAGCAGAAGATGTTTATATGGCAAAAGCGGAACAAATGACTGCAACATTTCTATTTGGAGTAGGAATCACTTTAACTATTGGAAGCTTTATCTCATTAATAACTCATTTAGTAGAATATATTAAAGAAGCAAATATGGGAGAATAGATTTAATAATCTGCAATAAAATAGGAGAACAAACTTTTGGGCATTTTAGAAAAAATAAAAAATTTATTTAAAAGCAAACAACAAGAAAATGTTATTGAAAATTTAGAAGACATTTTATTAGAATCAGACATTAATAATGAAATTGTAATAGAAATAATAAATAAATTAACAAAAGAAAAAAATGAAAACGAAAAAACTATTATTGGAAAACTAAAAGAACTTTTAAGCAGCTATATTAATACAAAAAAATTTACTCTAGAAAATAACAAATTAAATATTTTGTTAATAGTTGGTATAAATGGAATTGGAAAAACATCAAGCATAGCAAAACTTGCAAATAAATTAAAAAATGAAGGCAAAAATATATTAATATCGGCTGCTGATACATTCAGAGCAGCTGCAATTGAACAAATGAAAATTTATGGAGAACAAATCGGTGTTAGAATAATATCTCAAAACCAAGGAAGCGATCCATCAGCTGTGATATTCGACAGCATATCAAGCGCTAAGCTTAAAAATTACGATGCATTAATTATTGACACAGCCGGAAGATTGCAAAATAAAGAAAATTTAATAAAAGAGCTTCAAAAAATAAACAATGTAATATTAAAGCAAATAAAAAACACCGACATCAATTACCAAAAAATACTTGTAATAGATTCTACTATTGGAAAAAATGCAAATAGTCAAGCAGAAATTTTTAATAAAGCAATAGAAATAGACGGAATAATAATCACAAAACTTGATTCATCCTCAAAGGCAGGTACAATACTAAATATTTCAAAAATTCTTGAAAAACCTATATACTTTACTACCTTTGGAGAAAAACTAGAAGATATTAAAGAATTTGATATAAATGAATATTTTAATAAATTACTATGAAAAAAAAACAATTAATACTTCTTCTATTTATGCCACAAATTATTTATGCAAAAAGCTATTTTGCATCTGATGTATTTTTCAATAAATACCAAAAATTAAATGAAAAACCAAAAACGGGGTTTTATATTGAGTATTATTCTGTTGATGATACTGAAAAACTCTACCTATACAAAGAAAATAACTTAATAAAATACAAAACAATTCAAATCATAGAAAACACAAAAAAAATTACATGTTATGATACAAAAGATACAAAAAGAAAAGAAGAGATTTACGATAATTTAAATAACAAAATACAAGAAATTGAATATGATAGCAAAGGAAAAACTCTTGAAACAGCAAATTACGTTTATGAAAACGAAAACTTAATATCTAAAAATTTAAAAACAATAAACCAAAAACCAAAATTAATATATTATTCTAAAGACGACAATGGTAAATTACTAAAAATAACAGGATCAAATTTCCAAATTTGGAACTATGGAATTAATGGCGACATAAAATCTACATATTTTGACATCAAAAAAGCAACAACAAAAGTTATAAAATATGATGATAAAAAAAGAAATTCAAACAGTACAATAATTGTTAATAATAAAATAAAATCCAAAGAAAAAAACCAATATTTAGATGAAGAAAAAATAGTAAATACCTTTGAAGAAGAGAATACAAAAATCATATCTACCTACAAGGCAAACAACCTAATTAAAGAAGAAACATATAAAAATAATGAACTTATAAAAGTAAATGATTTTCAATACAACGAATCTGATATGATAATTTTTCAAAACACTAAAGAAAAGGATAAAGACCAATACACCAATACTAAAATTGAATACGAATATAACAAAGACAATCAATTAAAAAGCAAAAAAATTTATGAGAACGATATAATTTATCTAAAAACTGAATACCACAATGACAATGAATATGAAGAAGAAATATACTACAATAAAAAACCTGCTCTTAGGGTAAAACACAAGAACGGAAAAGTCACCGAAGAAAAACCAATAGGAACAAATTAAATGGGTATAAGAAATTTTTTGCTTAAAAGATTAATACTAGAAGAAAAAAATAGTCTAGCCCTCACAATTGTAATAATATTAAGCATTGCCTTAGGCGAAATAATAATTATCCTAACAATATCAATCATGAATGGTTTTCAAAACGATTTTTTTCTTAGCATTACAAATGTAGAAAGCGGAAACTTAAAAATAGAAAATGAATTAACTCAAGAAGAAATCAAAAAAATTAAAAAGATTGAAGGAATAAAACATATAAATAAAATATACGAAACACAAGGCATTGGAATTCAAAATTATTATTATCCAACTATTTTAAATATCATTGCAGTTGATATTAAAGATCTCAAAAAAGACCAAAATTTTATTTCATTTACAGGACTTGAAAAAGATGAGCTGGATCTTAAAGACAATGAAATCATTATTGGAAATGTACTCTCTCACAATTTCAACTTATTCGAAAATGATCCCCTAGAATTAATAATAACCGATGAAATAAAAAACACTTATATCGCTAGAAAATGATATAAAAAGCTTTAAAATAAAATCAATTTTCAAAAGTAATTATGCAAAAATAAATGAAACTTTAATTTTTATGAATATAGACTATTTCATTAAAAATAAAATTTTACATAATTCTGGTATTAATTACCAAGTAAAAACAAAAAATTTAAATCCAAGTAACAAATTAATTGAAAAGATTAAAGCTGTTAATCCAAAAATTAAAGCAAAAACTTGGAATGAATACAATAAAGAATTCTATAAAATATTAAAAATAGAACGAAATACAATGTTAATTATTTTAGCAAGCATTTTCATTGTTATTGCCGTTAATACATATTATCTTCAAAAAAGAATAATAATAAACAAAAATAAAGCTATTTTAATACTATTAGCCATGGGACTTAGAATAAAAAAAATAAAGCAAATTTTTTTTATTCATTCAATAATAATTTGCACTGTAGGAGGACTTCTTGGCTTGACACTGGGAATTTCCATTTCCCTAAATATAAATGAAATTTTAAAAATAATTGACAATCTGGTAAACACTTTAATAAATTTTTTAAATCAAATATTGGCTTTAAAAATAGATGGCATTAAAATACAAATAGTAAAAAATACAATTACTCCTAAATTATTTTTAAGCGATTTAACATTTACTTTCTGCTTTGCATGCTTTTCTACAATGTATTCAAGTATGAAGGCAACAAAAAAAATTGGAAGTCAAAAAAACATTGAAACTATTAATGGACAGTAAAATGGAGAATATATTAATTATAAAAAATCTTTGCAAAGCATATAAAAAAAATAAAACAAAAATTCAAGTAATAGAAAATCTAAACTTAACTGTAGAAAAAGGTGAATTTATTTCAATTCAAGGAAAAAGTGGTTGTGGAAAATCAACTCTTTTTAACATGATTTCAGGAATTGATAAAATAGATTCTGGAGAGATAATATCGTGTGGAATATTTTTGAAAAACGCAAATGAAAAAACATTAAGTTTGTACAAAAACAGACAAATAGGCTTAGTATTTCAAAATTATAATTTAATAAATGAATTTAGTGTAATTGAAAATATAATTTTACCCCAAATTATCTCAGGCCAAAAAACAAAAGAAACAATAAATAAAAAAGCTTTAGATCTAATGAAAATATTAAAAATAGAAAACAGAGCAAATCATTACCCTTCAGAGCTCTCAGGAGGCGAATCACAAAGGGTTGCTATTGCTAGAGCATTAATCAATGAACCTAATATAATATTGTGTGATGAACCCACGGGAAATTTAGACTTAAGCACAGCCAAAACTGTAGAAAATCTACTTATCAATACAGCAAAAAATTTTAAAAAAACCTTAATACTAGTTAGTCACAACCCACAATTTGCAAACAAAGCAGATTCAAAATACGAATTCAAAGATAGGACATTGAAAAAATTATGATACTAAGGCTACCAGAAATTACAAAAATTGCATATTTAATTTTCAAAAATTCAACAAATAAAATAGCTTTAATAGGTTCTGGAATATCATTAAGTTTAGTAATGATCCCATTAATTATTGTTTACTACATGTCTAGCAACATCATGACTTCTACTATTAATAAATATATTGAAAGTGAAGGATTTTCAATGCAAATAGAATACAACGAAACAAATAGAACCCATTATTTAAAAGACAGATTAAGCTTATTGAAAAAAAAACATAATTATAAGGATCTAAATTATTTTTTCGAGAAAAGAACTTATGGAATTATTGGAAACAATAAAAAACAAGGTGTATTAATAAGAGCAATAGAAAATAAATTCATATTAGAAAACAAATCAATAAAATTAATAAAAGGTACTAAAAACTTAAAAAAGGATTCTATACTCATTTCAAATCAAATCAAAAATAAACTTAATTTAAATCTTAATGAAAAAATTGATATTTTGATTCCAAATACAAAAAATGATAAAATAATGCCCAGAATAAAAAAATTTAATATCTCAGGAATAATTGAAACCGGATTAAAAGATATTGATAATAATTTGGTATTGATTTCTTTTGAAAACGAAAATTTAATGTCAAAAAAATTTTCAAAAAGTATAATTGGACTTAAAACAAATTCCAATTCCATAAAAAATAATGAGATCTTAAAACAGAATTTAGAAACCGAATTTCAAGAATTCCAAATAAAAACATTCTATGAACTTTACTCAAATAAATACAATAATCTGGATATAAGTAAAAAACTTTTAATATTCATTATGGCTTTGATTATAATATTTGCAAGCATCAATATATCTTCGTCCCTTTCAATGCTTATTTTTGAAAATAAAAAGAAAATTGCAATACTAAAATCAATTGGAATGAATAATTTAAATATAAAAATAATATTTCTTTTGATATCGCTCACCTTAAGCACTATCTTTTGTGGAATTGGAATAATAATTGGAAATTATTTAACACTTAAAATATCTTATTTAATAAACTTTATTGACAATATTTTAAACTTTTTTTTAAAAATATTTGGAGAAGAAAATTCTGAAATATTAAACTCAGAATATTACGTATCTGAATTTCAAATACATTTAAGCCTAAGCTTTAGCTTAACACTTCTTGGTCTTTATATGTTAATAAACATTTTAACTACACTGATTCCGCTTAACATTGTCTCAAATCTAAAAGAAAAAGAAATCTTAAGATAGCTTAAAACTCTATTTAATCATCACATTATAAATTTTAATAGAAGAAAAATCCTTTTCAATTGTAGGATAAATCTCATTTGGAAAAATCGTACTAATTGTAAAACTCTGCTTGGATTTAGACTTTAAAAAAGAATTGGCAGAAGAAATTAATTTGCGTCTCAAAGACCTAATGATTCTACCTTCCTTATCAATATAACCAATTTCAATCTCCAAATTTTTAACAACATCTTTTGAAGAATTGAAAACTTCTATAACAGTATTTGCCTTGCAAATCCCAAAAGACTTTTGAAAATAATTTCCAATATATTTAAATTTTAATATAAAAGAATCTGAGTCAAGATTTACACCAATTTTATCATCAACATTCTCAAAAAAATCAATGTCAATGATATCTAATACTATTCTTTTAGGATTAACATCAATAGCTCTTGGTATGCTTGATATAACATCAATTGGAATATAAACATCTTTACCCCATTTTGCAGAAAAATCACTTTCTTTAGAAAAAATCTGATTAAACACAGATTTGCCAAGATCATCGTAAACTGTAACTCTGTAGGAAATCTTTTTAACAGGGTGCATTGTTGAGATAACCCCCGCTTTAAGCTGATACAAATGCGCATCTTCAAATACCAAAACTTTAGCATCCTCTATTTCTATGTAATAGAAATCTTTGGGACTTGAAATAAGATTAACAGCTTCAACTACTAAATCCGTAGCCATAGTAATAGGAGGAAGGCCTTGCGATGTAAAAGAGGGAGCAAATTTTTCTTTTAAAGCCATTGCACCATTCCCATTCATACTCATGAAACCCTGAAAAGATCTGTAAGTAATCAAAGAAATACAAAATATCAAGATAGAGCTTATGGTTAATATTAACATTCTGTTCTTGGATTTCTTAAATTCATAATAGTCGATTAAATCTAAATCATCTCTTATTCCAAATTCTTTTGCTTGTAAAGTTACATGGATCATTTTTTTTTTAGATTCTTTAGTATTTACCTTATCAGCAACTTCTTTAAAAAGAAAAAAAAATAAACTAAACATTGACTTGTCGTGAAGAGAATAAAAATAGATAGACTCAAGCTCTCTAAAAGCAATATCTATCTTGCCTATATCAACAAATCTTTTGGCTCTCGCATAAGATCTTCTAAAGTGAAGTCCCATATTTTCAATGTCATTATCAGAAATATCTGATACTTCAATAATATTTTTAATACTCTTTTTGCTTAAAATTTTATTTTTATGCTTCTTAAGCTTCGATAAATAAATCTTAATTCTATCTTCAGATGTTTTACTACTATTCATTATCTTCTAATTCATCAACTTTTTTTAAAAGCCAATACGCAATATTTCTAGCAGTGGTCTTTGTAATAGAAATCCCTATAAAAGAGTTGATTAATACTATTTTTCCCTCTTCTCCACTTTTAAATTCTTTTGAAGCCTCTTCTAAAACACCTTCTTTGGTTTTTGTGTAAGCAATCTCCTCAGAAATCTCTGTGGATTCAAAAACAAGATCACAAAAAATTTCTCCTGTATTAGTTACATTCCCATAAATATTATTAACAGGAACTAATTTATAATCTTCGGCTTTTTCAAACCTATAAATTACTTCTTTCATATAAACGAGTATATCATAATCAAAAAACATAGCCAATAAACAAAATTTATACAAAAATAAATTTCAATTTTAAAAAAAAATGATTATTAATTAATAATTATTTTAAACTTTTTTTGTGAAATAAAAAATAATGATATAATAATTAAAAGCTAAAAATTAAAACAAAGGAATTTATAAGAATAATGGATTTCAAACAAATAAAAAGCAATGTCGAAAAGGTTAAATTTTTAAGAAAAGATTTTCCTATTTTAAATAAAAAATTTGACAATAAGTATATAATTTACTTTGATAATGCAGCAACCTCTCAAAAGCCCAAAAACGTAATTTATTCTAACGTTGAATATTATGAAAATTACAACGCAAATGTACACAGAAGCGGTCATAAATTTGCAATTCAATCGAGCATAAAAATAGAAAAAACAAGAGAACTTGTAAAAAATTTCATTAATGCAGAATCTGCAAAAAATATAATATTCACCTCTGGAACTACTGATGGAATTAATACCATTGCAAGTTCATTTTTTTATTCAAAATACTTTAAAAAAAAAGATGAAATTATTCTTACAACTCTTGAACATAACAGCAATTTACTGCCTTGGGTAAATCTTGCAAATTTAGCTAATTTAAAAATTAAATTAGCTAAATTCAATGAAATGGGAATTATTACCCCTGAAGAAATTGAAAAACTTATTACAGAAAAAACAAAGCTCATCAGTATTTCAGGAATAAATAATACCCTAGGAACCATTAATGATTTGGAATCTATTGGAAAAATCGCAAAAAAATACAATATATGTCTCTTTGTAGATGCTGCACAAATGGCACCTCATATAAAAATAGATGTTAAAAAAATTGGCTGTGATTTTTTGGTATTTTCTGGACATAAAATGCTTGCTCCAACAGGAATAGGAATTTTATATATTTCAAATAATATGGCTGAAAAACTTCACAGCTCAAAATTGGGGGGAAATACTGTAGAAGAAATATTTATAGAAAATGAAAAAATTAAATTTAAAGCATCTGATTCTCCTAATAAATTTGAATCGGGAACCCCAAATATTGCAGGAATTATTGGACTTGAAGAGGCAATAAAATATATTGACAATATTTCTATGGATTTTATTTTAGAGCATGATAAACAGTTAATCGAATATGGGGTAAAAAAATTACAAGAGCTTGATGAAGTTGAATTTATACTAAATACAAATCTTAAAAGAAATTCAATAATATCATTTACAGTAAAAAATATCCACTCTCACGATATTGAAACATATCTAGATACAATGGGAATAGCAACCAGAGCCGGAAGAACTTGTTCCTATGTGGCATTTTTCCCAGAAAATTTAAATAAAGACCATCTTTTAAGAATTAGCTTTTATTTTTATAATACACAAGAAGAAATTGATAATTTCATATTGGGATTAAAAAAGGTAATAAAAGAGCTTTCATAAAAATTTATAAAATAAAGATCTTAACAAAGTTAATCAAAAATTGTATTTTTGATTAACTTTAATTTCAGGATTAATAAGAATTGTTTTAATTTTTAAAAATATAAAAACAATTTCAACTGTAATACTATATTTTTAAAGTTTTTTATTTAAAAATCTTTATATTATCTTTTATTATTGATTTAATAAATCAAAGAAAATAAAATTAAATTATGCTCACTGAAAAAACTAAAAAAGAATTAATAAGACTAAGTAAAGTAAATAATTACATAATAAAAGTAGAAACAAACCAGAATTTCAAACATCAATCTAAATGTGGAGACCAAATTTTATTCCAAATAATAGAAACAAATAATGGGAAATTTAATTTAAAACATCATGCATCTGGATGCATAGTTTTACTTGCAAGCGCAAACGCTTTAAATAAATTGTGCAATAACAAAGCAAAGTCCGAAATCCTAAATTTAGTGCAAAAAGTGATAAACAGTAATTTTGCAAATCTAGATGAAATTGACGTAAGTTTAAAAATTTTTAACGTATTTACAAATACAAATAGAAAAGACTGCTTTTTACTGCCATACAAATCATTAAAAGATAGTTTGGAAAGCTATAAGCCTTTAAGGAGAACTATCAGATGAAAATCTATTCACACTCATCAATCGGATATGAAGGAGAACTAATTGAGATTGAAATAGACATTAAAAAAGGAATTTCTGGAATTGATATCGTAGGACTTGCTGGGAGTGAAATTAAAGAATCAAGAGAAAGAGTAAAATCAGCTATCAAGAATTCAAATTTTCATTTTCCCAAAAATAGAATATTAATAAATCTTGCACCAGCTGGAATTAAAAAGCTTGGAACAGCTTTTGACCTTTCGATCGCTATTAGTATTATTAAAATCCAAGAAAGCAAAGATGATAAAAATTTAGAAATCTTAATATTAGGAGAATTGCAATTAGATGGCAAAATAAGATCGATAAAAGCGGTTTTACCGGCCATTGCACTTGCCAAAGAAAAGGAAATAAAATTTGCAATAGTTCCCTTTGAAAATTTAGAAGAAGCTAGTTTAATAGATGGTTTGAATATTTGGGGTGTTAAAGACTTAAAAGAAACTATAAAAATAATAGAACAATTAAACAGCAATATACTCCCCCCAAGAACAAATACTAAACCCCAATCAATAATTGAAAAAGATTATATTATAGATTATGACTTTAAAAACATAAAAGGACAACAAAGAGCAAAAAGAGCAATTGAAATAGCAATTGCCGGTGGGCATAACATCATGCTATTTGGTCCACCTGGAAGCGGAAAAACACTTAGTATTAAATGCGCCCAATCTATTCTTCCTCCACTTACAAACAAAGAGCTTATAGAAACAAACAGAATATGGTCAATATCTGGGAAATTAATAGACAGGAAAATAATAAAACAAAGACCTTTTAGAAATCCCCACCACACTGCTAGCAAAGAAGGAATAATCGGTGGGGGTCCCAATCCTTTACCTGGGGAAGTGTCTCTTGCCCACAACGGAATATTATTTTTAGATGAAGCTTTGGAATTTAAAAAATCTATCCTACAATCTTTACGCGAACCTATTGAAGACAAATCAATTTCAATCTCAAGAGCAAGTTCTAAATTATTCAAATACCCCGCCAACTTCCAATTAATGCTTGCAATGAATCTTTGTCCTTGTGGAAATCTTGGAAAAAAAAATACAGATTGTTTTTGCTCACAACAAGAAATTTCAAATTATTGGAAAAAACTTGGAGCCGCAATGCTTGATAGAATTGATATTAGAGTCCCAACAAGAGCAATTAATAATGAAAAATTACTCAGCGAAACAAGCGAAAGTTCAAGTGAAATAAAACAAAGAATAATAAAAGCAAGAAATATTCAAAATATAAGATACGAAAATTTTGCAAACATAAATAAAAATTCTGATCTTAATTCCGATCACATTGAAAAATTTTGCGAATTAAGTGCAATCTTAAAAAATGATTTGATTTACATTTTAAATAAACTCAACATATCTTCAAGAGCAACACATTCAATACTAAAAATTGCAAGAACAATCTCCGATTTAAAGGAAGAAAAAAATATTTCAAGAGAAGCATTGCTTGAAGCAATTGAACACAGAAAAAACGGAGAAAATATGCTTGAAAAATGAAAACCCCCAAAATATTTGGGGTCTTAATACTAAAATTCCATTTTATCAATATAGCTTTTAAGCTGATTAGCAGAACTATTAAACTTATCAAGCTCTTTAGGGCTTATCTTAAAGTTTAAAACTTCTTTGACTCCTTCCTTACAAACTATAGCAGGCGCTCCAATATAAATATCTTTAATCAATCCCCCATACTGGCCATTAATATAAGAAGATATTGGCAGAATAACATTCTGATCTCCAATTATTGCATTTACAATATTCTTAATACCAAGTCCAATAGCATAATAGGTTGCCCCCTTTAACTTAATAACTTCATAAGCAGCATTCACAACCTTTTTATGAATTTCATCAAGCTCCAACTCAGTTATTTTGCCTTCAGCAAGATATTCTGACAAAGGCTTCATTGCTATTTTTGTTTCATCCCACGTAGCAAAAGAACTGTCACYGTGCTCACCCATAATATATGAATGTATATTTTGAGTGTTCACATTAAAATGATCACTTAAAAAATATCTAAGTCTTGAAGTATCAAGAATAGTCCCAGTACCAATAACCTTATGAATAGGAAATTTGGAATATTTCATTGTAACATAAGTCATAATGTCTACAGGATTGCTTGCAACAACAAAAATACCATCAAAACCGCTAGATACAACATTAGTTATAATATCTTTAAAAATTTTAGAATTTTTATCAACCAAATCAAGTCTTGTCTCACCAGGCTTTTGATTAAGTCCTGCTGTAATTACAACAATATCTGCATTAGCACAATCTTTGTAAGTCCCAAACAATACATTAATATTCTTCTTTAAAAACATTTGGCCATGATTAAGGTCCATGACCTCCCCTTTTGCTTTATTTTCATTAACATCAATAATTACAAGTTCATGTACAAGTGAATTGTCTATTGTTAAAGCATACGCAAAGCTTGAACCAACCCCACCAGCTCCAATAAGAACAACTTTATTAGACTTAAGCATAATTACTCCATTAAATTAAAACTATATACAAAACTAATTTTAAATAAGTAATGATAAAAATATTCTATCGCATTTCTAAGGGCTTTGCCAATCACATACCTTTAAAAATTAAAAACAAATTTAATTATCATTGGATTTTAGAACCGCAAGAAAAGCGCTTTGTGGAATCTCAACATTTCCCACCATCTTCATTCGCTTTTTACCTTCTTTCTGCTTTTCCAAAAGTTTTCTCTTACGAGTAATATCACCACCATAACACTTGGCAGTAACATCTTTTCTAACAGGAGAGATTGTCTCTCGAGCAATAACATTAGAGCCAATAGCACCTTGAATGGCTATTCTAAATTGTTGCCTTGCTATTTCATCTTTCAACTTTTTACAAATCCCAATAGCCTTAGTTCTGGCGCTATCTTTAAAAACCAACTGGGAGAGTGCATCAACTCTATCCCCATTAACTAATATATCTAATCTTACCAAATCTGTATATTCATAATCTAAAAGCTCATAATCAAAAGAAGCATATCCACGGCTCACAGATTTAATTTTATCATAAAAATCAAAAAGGATTTCAGAAAGAGGCATTTTATAAATAAGTTCAACACGCTTAGTATCAAGATAAATTAAGTTCGTCTGAACTCCTCTTTTCAATAAACACACACTCATAATATTGCCCAAAAATTCTGTAGGAACAATAATATTAGCCTTAATATAAGGTTCAAGAACGCTTTCAATAGCTTCATTTCCGGGAAATTGCTCAGGAGTTTCAATAAAATAAGATTCTCCCTTTTTAGGAATTATTTTGTATCTAACAGAAGGAGAAGTCAATATCACGTTTAAATTAAATTCACGCTCAATGCGTTCTTGAATAACTTCTAAATGCAAAAGACCAAGAAATCCACACTTAAAACCATGCCCAAGAGCAGATGATGAATCTTTTTCAAATGTTAACGATGCATCATTAAGTTTTAATCTATCCATTGCCTTTAAAAGATCATCATATTGATTAGCATCAACAGGATAAACTGAAGAGAATACTACAGGCTTAACTTCTTTAAATCCCTCAAGAGGAGATAATGCGGGAAAATCACAAAGTGTTACTGTATCTCCAATTTTCACATCTGATATATTTTTTATTCCTGCAATAAAATATCCAACATCTCCTGCTTCTAAGGTATCTTTTCTTTCAAGTGATATTTTAAAAATTCCGATTTCTTCAATTAAATGCTCGCTATTAGTATGCATTAACCTAATCTTATCGCCCATTTTGATTTGTCCTTCGAAAATCCTAAAGTGAACAACAACTCCTCTATAAGAATCATAATGAGAATCAAAAATTAATGCTCTTAATGGATCCTTAATACTTCCCCTAGGAGATGGCACATACTTACAAATAGCTTCAAGCAAATCATCAATTCCTATTCCATTCTTAGCAGAAATCGAAATAGCAATTTCTTCATTTAATCCTAAATCATTTTTTATTTGCTTTTTTACAAAATCAACATTAGCATTTGGAAGATCTATCTTATTAATAACGGGAATAATTTCTAAATCATGCTCAAAAGCCATATAAAAATTAGAAACTGTTTGAGCTTGTATTCCTTGACTTGCATCAATTAATAAAAGAGCACCCTCACAAGATGAAATTGCCCTTGAGACTTCATAAGAAAAATCAACATGGCCTGGAGTATCTACAAAATTTAACTCATAAAAATCACCATCATTACTTTTATAAGTAATTGTTACTGCCTGACTTTTAATTGTAATTCCTCTTTCTCGCTCAATATCCATACTGTCAAGCATTTGACTTTTAAAATCACGATCAGATATTATTTTAGCTTTTTGAATAAATCGATCAGCTAATGTAGATTTACCATGATCAATGTGTGCAATAATGCAAAAGTTTTTCTTACGAATACTAATACTACTTCCCCCCTGAACTACAAGTCAAAATTTAAAAATTTAATTTTTTTTTAAATATACAGAATTTTTAATTTGACTTCTTGATTTAGCAATATAAGGAGAAAACCTTGGCGCAAGATCTACTACTAATTTCCAAGTATCTATTGCTCTAAATTTATAATTGCCATTAGAATATGCATAAGTAGCAGCAGCAACATTATAAACTATTTCCCAAAAATCTGTAGATTCAAAAGCATTTTTTATTGCCTTATACTTATTAATTTTTTGAACAAAAGACCTTAAATTTTTAAACTGATACACAGGTTCATAATAACAAACATAATCATACATTCTTGTTAAAATTCCTACTGCAGCTATAAGTCCATGAGTAATTGAAAGCTCATAAGCTTTTAAGTGCAAATAAACTTTTGACAATAATTGATGAGTATCAATAACATTGTAGTTTTTAAATCTGTAAAGATTAAAAGTAAAATCAATACCAAAAGCTCCTCTTACTTGTTTTAAATAAGAAGTTAAATAAAATGAAGCATTAAGTTCATTATTTGACATACTGTTTTCGCCTTGAGAATAATCATGATAACTATAATAATCTTTTTTAGTTGAAAACTTATTTAATATGTCATTCAAATAATCAATAGTATCAACATAATTATTCTCAAGTTCAGCCATTTTAGCTAAAGAAAAAAGTATTTTTTTTTCAAAAGATTCATCTAGCAAATAATATCTGTCTTCAAAAGACTTATAAAGGTTTAATTTTTCAAGAATAGCATTGCCAGACATACCATAAGCTACTGACAAATAATAACTAGCCTCAGGATAAACGCCTTTTCTAAGCAAAGCTTCCTGCAAATAATTAATAGCATGTGTAAGATTAGACTTACTAAATTCAGATTTAGAATAAAGAAATTGCCTGCCTTTTTCAAGTAAAATCCAATACGGAAAATTTTTATTACTTGAAGAATACAAAGAAATAGAAAAAGGCAAAGCAAAAAAAAATAAAACCGCACTTCTCATAATAATAAATATATTAAATTAACTCATAAATTACGAGAAAATTTAATATTAAAAGAAATAATAAATCAAAATTAAACAAACTTAAATATCATTAAGAATACCATTACAAAAAGAGCAACGGATTCTATTAATCCTAAAACTAATAGATATGTGGCAAATCCTTTCCCAGTCTCAGAAAATGCATCGCAAGCACCTGCTGCCGCTTTACCTTGAGCAAATCCAGAAACAGCAATAGCAAACCCACCACCAATACCAGCTCCAAGCAACAACCATGGATTTGTCTGCATCATTACCTCATATAATGTGTTCATCAAAATATATCCATATATTATTTGAGTCAATGGTGCTGAAACAAAAACTATCAATAAAAATGGTGCTGGCTTTCCTTGCATATAGCATCTCTTCCATGCTCCAATAGCAGCACTACCTGCCGCCCCCATGCCCAACGCAGAACCTATTGCTGAGATTGTTAAAGCTGAATTAACCCCTATTAAACCTATATCCATAAATACTCCTTTTTATTTATTTTTTCATTTTTTTAAAAGGCCTATAAGCACATCCACTCCATTCTTGCCCCAAATGGTTTGAAAATTCAAGCATATTAAGCCTTACCCCATGAACAATTACTGAAAGCAAAGATAACATTATATTTAAAACATGCCCAAAAAGTATAACAATAATTCCAGCTACTATAAGACCAATATTAGAAGATTTTAACAAAGGTATTGACATAGTATTAAAACTTGCTGATATTGAAAGCCCCGCAAGCCCAACTGCAAAAAGTCTAATATAAGATATTATATCTGCAAACCCCGACACAGTGGTTAAAAACTGCTCTATAATACCCCCAAAACTTTTCAATATACACTTGAAAAAATTTGAACCATCTTGCTTGCCAAAAACAAATACAAGTGCAACGCCAAAATATATTACATTATAAACAACATTATACATGGGAAATCTAGATTGACTTAGTATTAAATTCAAAACAAGATAATAAAGTCCAACTATACACATAAGCCAACCAATCTGTGCAATTGAATGAATATGGGGCTTTTCTTTTACTTGTCTGAAAAAATTCCAAACATGCGCCAATGAAATTTGCAAAACCCCTATTGAAAAACAGATAAAGATAATATTTTGTACACTATTTTTCTCTGTCAAATAACTAACTTTAAATGAATTTAAAATAGGAAACATTTCAAGAATTAAAGGACTACCAAACCAAGTCCCAGTCATAGCACCATAAAGTATCGATGATACACTAAGATAAAATATTAACCCATGAAATGGCGTTAAGGGCTTGCCTTTAAGAAGAAAACTCAAACTAAGCAAAATTCCTATCAAAAAAAATATCACTCCATAAGCAGCATCACCTATTATCATACCAAAAAACACAAAGAAAAATAACATAAAGATAAAACTTATATCCCTTTCTTTGTACCCAGGAATTGTCTCTAAAATATTAAAAATGGGTGCAGCTAAATTGGCAATTCCTTTTCTTTTTATATAAGTTGGAATAATATCATTTTCTTCAGGATCTGCAAATTGAGCTGCAAAACCTGCTTTTAAAACTGCGTTTTTAAGAGATTCTTGACTTTCAGCTGGAACAAATCCTGTAATATACGAAAAATCTTCMAAATCAGTTTGCATATCAGCTAAAACTTGCTCAAACTCTACGATTTGATCGTAATTTTTTATCTCATCTCTTAAAATATCAATATATTTATTAAAAAGAGAAATTTGTGTCAATTTTTGATCTAAAATCTCATCAACAACCTTTAATTTATTATTAATATAATCAAGATCAAAATTAAATTTAAACTCATCAGCAATTTCAATTTTTTGCTCAAATTCACCAACACTCACAAAATAAGAAGTGTTTTTTACGTTTTTAATCAAAAGCACATTGACATTAGGGTCTCTTAATAAATTTTTATATTCACTCTTTTGGATTTTAAAAAATTGAATATAAATGTTAGACTCTTTTAATTCGTCAATATTCTCTAAAGAAAAATTTCCCCAAACAGAAATCAAATTCCTTTCATGTAATAAAGATCGTTTAATATCTTGAAATTCTTTAATTTCATTGCCCAAATTGACTATGCTTTTTGCAATATCTAAAAAATTTCCATTAGAAGATTTTAAAGCTTTAACACCTCCATCTTCTTTAAGCAGGGAAAAAGCTTGCATTAAAATTCGTCTATCATCAATGCTTTTTTTTAAAGAATCTGAATTCTTATTGCAAGAATTAATATGAACTGCTCCAAAATCTCTTAAAATCTCTAATGACTCTTTTTTATATTTTGATAAAGTTAAAAGCAACACTTTTTTCATTTTTACAATCATAAGCTGTTCCTATTTTTTTTTATCAAACTAGATTTAGCAATCTTACCTCTTACAACAGCCGCGGTTTGCTGATCTCCAAGATATATATTAATTTTTTTTATATTAGCCTTAGCTGTTGGTATCATAACTTTCTCAAATAAATTAACCCTCTGAGATGTTATTCTAAACTCTCTTAAAAGCAAATCAATCTGTTTTTTTAAAATTTTAAGTTCTACATCAATTTGAATCACAACTTTAAGAATCTCAATCCCCTTATCTACCCAATAAGGAGTAAAAAGTAAATCATGCCTTATGTCTTCATATTCAATAGAATCGAATATAGGAATTGCAACTCCAGCAATATTTAAAGACTTTTTGACTACTGTTTTTACTTGAATCCAACTCTCAAAAGGAAATTTTTCGCTAAAAAGAGAAATCCAATTAGAAATATTCTCCTTAAGTTTTTGTTGCTCAAGATTTTTAATTTTGTAAGAATTCTCAATTTTAACAATTTCCATATAAAGCTGCTGCTTCTTAAGCTGCAAAGTAGGCAAATATCTCTTAAACATTTTAAGTTCGTCTTTTTGCTTTTTAAGATCATTTTTGGTTAATTTAATTTTAGACATAATCAATAAGTCTCTTTTTTAGGCCAATATTTTTCAATAAGATCTGTTTTTATTCCCGTTTCTTTTGGGCTAAAACAACTAGCAAGAATGCTCCAACCTAAATCTAAAGCCTCTTCTAAAGGAATATTAACAGACAAATCCATCATCTTACTTTCAAACATATTGCTATACTTGAGCAATTTTTCATCCCACTTAGTCATATTAAATCCCATAGCCTTTTTTTCTACAGACTCTTTTGAAGATGCATAAAGCTTGATCATTGAATCCATTATAGTCCTGTGATCGTCTCTAGTTCTACTATTTACCATTTGCTTAAGTCTTGAAAGAGACCCAAAAGGCTCTATTCTGCCACCTTTTAAATAGTATTGACCTTCTGTAATGTATCCAGTATTGTCAGGAACAGGATGAGTAACATCGTCACCCGGCATTGTTGTAACTGCAAGTATTGTAATTGATCCTGCGCCTTCAAAGTCAATAGCCTTCTCATAACGATATGCAAGCTGAGAATACAAATCCCCGGGATAACCTCTATTAGAAGGCACTTGTTCCATTGTAATAGATATTTCTTTCATTGCATCAGCAAAATTTGTCATGTCTGTGAGAAGCACCAAAACTTTTTTGCCCTTTAGAGCAAACTTTTCAGCAACAGAAAGTGAAATATCAGGAACAGTTAAAGATTCAACAACAGAATCATTAGCAGTATGAACAAAAAAAATTGCTCTACTTAAAGCACCTCCCTTTTCTAAAGAATCTTTAAAAGTTAAATAATCATCATGCTTAAGTCCCATTCCGCCAAGAATTATTAAATCAACTTCTGCTTGAAGTGCAATTCTTATAAGAAGCTCATTATAAGGCTCACCAGAAACAGAAAAAATTGGCAATTTTTGAGATTCAACAAGAGTATTAAAAACATCTATCATTGGAAGCCCTGTCCTTATCATATTTCTAGGAACAATGCGTTTTGTAGGATTTGCAGAAGGCCCACCAATTTCAATCAAATTATCATCAAGAGAAGGGCCCCCATCTCTAGGATTCCCAGAACCATCAAAAATTCTGCCCAACAAATTGTCAGAAAATGAAACCTGCATTGAATGCCCTAAAAACTTTATCTCGTCTGACGTGGAAACACCTCTTGTACCACCATAAACCTGAAGAGAAACTTTTTCTCGATCAAGTTTAATTACTTCGGCTAGAGAACTTGTATCTTTTGCTTTTACAATAGCAAGCTCACCATACTTAATACCTTGAGCTGTAACAGTTATTACATTGCCTGCTATAGACTCTATTTTACTATAGACTCTTTTCATATATATATTTCTCCAAACCCCCTAAATTACCTTTTTAAAATTTATCAATTCACCCAAAGCATGCTCCAATTTATTAAACTTATGATCCTTAAAAGAAGAAAGATTCATGTCTAAAAGATTTTGCCTTAACTCATTTATAAAATCTCTTGCTTGAAGTTTATCAGAAAACTCAAAGTTAGTTTTAAGAATGTTATAAACTATATCAAACATATAATTTTGACGCTCTGAACTAACAGCAGCATCAATAGAATCAAATGAATTTTGCTGCAAATAGCACGAATCAAGTAGCTCGGATTTTAAATAAATTAAAAAATCATCGTTACTTATGCCTTCTTCTCCAACAACTTTCATCATTTGATTAATTTCATTACCTTTCACCAAAAAAGATCTTGCATATTCAGTCTTTTTTTGATCAATAACGCCTTTATATTTACTCCAAGATTCAAGAGGACTAATAGCTGGAAATTTCCTAGCATCAGACCTTTCTCTTGTAAGCCCGTGAAATGCTCCTACAACTTTTAAAGTTGCTTGAGTAACTGGCTCTTCAAAATTACCACCAGCAGGACTTACAGAGCCACCAACTGTTACAGATCCAATATCCCCATTATTAAGAACTACAATACCTGCCCTTTCATAAAAGGAAGCAATAACAGACTCAAGATATGCCGGAAAAGCCTCCTCGCCAGGAATTTCCTCAAGGCGTCCAGACATTTCTCTCATTGCTTGAGCCCATCTTGAAGTTGAATCTGCCAAAAGAAGAATATCAAGGCCCATTTGCCTGTAATACTCACCAATAGTAATAGCAGTATAAACAGAAGCTTCTCTAGCTGCAACTGGCATTGAAGATGTATTACAAATAATACAAGTCCTGTCCATTAAAGATTTGCCGGTTTTTGGATCCATTAATTCGGGAAATTCTTTAAGAGTTTCTACCACTTCTCCTGCTCGCTCACCACAAGCTGCAATAATCACTACATCAACATCAGCATTTCGACTTGTAACCTGCTGAAGAACCGTTTTTCCTGCTCCAAAAGGACCCGGAATGCAAAAAGTTCCACCTTTGGCAACTGGGAAAAATGTATCTATAATTCTAGTTTGAGTCAACATAGGTTCACTAGGAATAAGGCGTTCCTTATAATTAGTAATAGGAACTTTAACAGGCCAATGAAAAGACATTGTAATATTATGCCTCATACCAGAATCATCTTCAATTACAGCAATTTGCTCATCAATCGAATAGTCGCCATCACTTACAATCTCCACAATTTTATAAGAATCCCTTTTATAAAATGGAATCATTATTTGATGGTGAACAGTTCCCTCAATTACAAAACCTAAAAAATCTCCTGCAATAACGATATCTCCAACTTTGGAGGTTTTTTTAAAATTCCACTTTTTATCTTTATTCAAGGGCCTTAAATATACTCCCCTTTCTAAAAAAAATCCACATTGAATAGCCAATTCAGGCAAAGGATTTTGAAGCCCATCATATACTTGAGTTAAAAGCCCTGGTCCGAGTTCAACTGTTAAAAGTTTGTCTGTAAATTCAACTAGGTCTCCAACAGATATCCCTTTTGTCAATTCAAAAACCTGTGCATCAACTTCATTGCCCCTAATACGAATTACTTCTGCTTTTAAATTCCTACCAGCAGTCTTTACAAATAAAACTTCATTCATAGAAACTGAACCTTCTACCTCAATAGTAACTAAGTTTCCATTAACTCCAACGACTTTTCCTTTTGTATTCATTTAAATTCCTTTTCTAAACTTTTTCATTAGTTTTATCAATTAAATTTTTACAAATATTGTCAAAATTTTGAATACCCAATTTTTCTTTAAACAAATTATGCCTTAAAAATAACCTTAACTTTAAAAAGTAAATTATTAATTTCTCAAAATCAAATTCATGCCCAACCTCAAGATCAGTTAAAAATTGCCACTTAAGAAGGTCAAAACTTAATTCTATTTCAAAAGGATTTTCTTTCAAGCAGATGTTTTTCAAAATACTAAGATAGTAACTTGAAAAATAAGTAGACTCTAAATAAAAATCCTTAGACAATCCCAATTTTTCTGCCCTTAAAGCTGCAAGTGTATATCTTATTGTATCTTCAAAATTAAGAAAAAGGTCAATAACTCTTGACTTGCCCCTATCTATCTTAAATTCTAGCAACTCTTTTAAAAAATTGAAGTCCTTTTTACTTAAAGAAATTTCGACATTATTTAAAAAATCTGAAACACTATAATTTTTCAAAGATTTTAAATCAATATAAGGCAAAGAAGATAAAACATAATAATATGAATCTAACACAAAAGTCTCCTAGACCACTTTTATAACTTCCTTAAATCTTGGATTAAGATAATCAAAAAGAATGTCTGCAATAGTTTCAGCTGAAAAATCATAATGCAAACCAATATTCTTTTTTTGAATCTTAAAACCTTTGCTTATGCCCCTGAAAGGCCTAAGCTCCATCCCTTCCTTAAGCTTATTGCCAAGTTTTAGTCTTAATATCTGCTCTAAACTAGAAAAATCAGATTCATTTAATTGAATAACTAATTTTTCTCCCTTAGCCCATGAATCTGTTATTTTAATTATAAGCTCTGCTAAAAAATTATTATCACTTAAAACTTCCGTCACATTATCTTTTAAAGCATTTTCAAAAAGAGATTTAAGATTCTTTTCAACGCCAATAATTAAATCTCTTATTGCCTGACGAGAAGCTTCAAGGGCATGGCATTTATAATCATTAGCTTCTTTTTCTGATTTTGCCTTTAATACTCTAGCAGCTTCTTCTGCTCTAGCAACTATTTCCTCTGCCTCTCTTTTAGCCTTCAAAATAATATCATTAGATGCTCTCTCAGCTTCTTCAAGCCCATCTTTTTTAATTTTATTTATCAGATCCTTTACTTCAAATTGCATCAAAACTCCTTATCATATAAGATAAAAATAATAACCTAACACTTATTAGCAAACAAAACTTTAAAAAAGCATAAAATAAATTTTTAATATCAAAAATTTTACAATATTAAAAAACATATCAAGTTGGCACAATAATACTTCTTTAAAGAATATACTTATTCTCAACTATTAGAAATAATACAACCATTAAAAAAATGGTCCAATAATTTTATAAACATTGCCATCAAGCACTATATCAAGATTTTTGCTTGGAAATTTATTTTTAAGTCCTTCTCTAAAGATTTCAATACCCCTTTTATTTATCTTATCCCAAAATTCATCATCAACAAAATTTAAAGTTAATATCTCAATAATAATCAAATAACCTCTTCCAAACCTAGATCCATAGCCTGACGTAAAAGTTGTTGTAACACTAAAAAGACCATCTAAAAGACCATTTGCAGCCTTACCCCTAAAGGGCCTGTTGGGATGAATATCATAAGAATTGCCAAATTCATTCTCAAGCACAAAATCAACATCAAGGCAAATGTGAAACAATACATTTTCAAATTCATTAAATTTCGATATATTCACTTAAATTAAATCTCAACTATGGTTTTTCCAGACCCTCCATCACTAGGGTGAGCAAAATAATATTTTCTAATAAACTTCAATTCTTTTAATAAATTGTGAACTTCTCTCATAAGATGGCCCTCCCCTTTTCCATGAATGATCTCAAATTTATTAATACCATTTAATATAATATTATCTATTTTCTTATTCAAAAAGTCTAGAGCATCAACAGACCTCATACCCCTAATATCAATGGTAAAGCTTAATAAATTTTCCTTATTATAATCAATTGAAAAGTTAAAATTTTTTCCATTCTCTTTTTTTTCTTTAAAGTTTTCCAAAGATATCTCTGAGCTAGAAACACTAACATTAAAAGCACCTACATTAACGGTGATCTTCTTTTTTGAGATCCCGACTATTTTTCCTTTTGCATTAGAATTAACTATTCTAACCTTGTCTCCTATTTTAAAATCTGCAACTACATTTCTCTTATTGTTAAGAGAATTCACTTTATTTGTCTTGAGGTCTACATTTTTTTCCAAATCTGATATAAAAGCTTTATTCTTTGCAACATTAATATTGCCCTCTTTTATTTCTCTAACCAAATTTTCTAAAACTTTTCTTGAATTTTTTAAAAATTCATTCTGCTCATTTAAAAGCTTTGTCTCAATATTTTTTTCCCTTAATAAAAGATCTTGATAAAAATTTTCTAGCTCTTTTTCTTGCAATTCTATTTGGATTAATTTCTTATCCATACTTTCTTTAATTAAAAGCAAATCTTTTTCTTTTTCTATTAATTTTTCTAAAATTTCATTAATTTCTGTTTTTTGAGATGAATAAATTTCATTAGCACGAATTACTATGCTCCTGTCAATCAAAGCCTTGCTAGCAACATTAAACGCATAACTTTCACCAGGAATGGAAAAAATTAAATTATAATTGGGCTGCATTGTCTCTAAATCCATCCGCATAGAAGCATTAACAACACCTTCATGGGTATATGCAAAATATTTAAGAGCATTATAATGAGTTGATATTAAAACATAAGAATTAATATTGATCAAATATTCAAGAATTGAAATAGCAAGCGCCTGACCTTGATCAATGTCTGTTCCTGAGCAAAATTCATCAAATATTACAAGGCTATCTTTTGTAGTATGTTTTAAAATATAAGAAATATTGCTCATATGGCTTGAAAAAGTTGAAAGAGAATTAGAAATTGACTGCTCATCACCAATGTCAATAAAAATGTTATCAAAAATTTTAAAAGTGCTAGACTCACCAACAACAATAGGGATCCCAAATTGAAACATTGCACTAAGTAGTCCAATTGTCTTTAAAGTTACCGTTTTTCCACCAGCATTAGGACCAGTAATAATTACAACACGATTCTCAGCAGGAGTAAAAGTTATTGCCTTTGAATCCTTTAACAAAGGATGGTGTGCATCAAAAATATTTAATACATTTGAAATCTCGGGAAATACCCCTTTAGTTTTGATTCCATAAATCGCTCGAGCTTTTAAAGAATCATAATACAAAAAATTATTATAAAGGTTATCTAAAAGAACAATGTTGCTATGAACTTTAGCAGAAAGATTTCGTAAAATTTTTAAAATTATTCTTTCTTTTTCTAAGCTCAAATAATTTAACCTGTTGTTAGCATTTACAATATCGTTTGGCTCAATATAAAATGTTTCACCTGATGACGAAATAGAAATAATATTACCCTTAATTTTGCCTTTAAAATTAGACTTAAGAGCAAGGGTATATTTATTCGATTTATAACAAACAAAATTAGAAGTCAAATATTCTGCGTTCAAACTAATTATTTTTTTTATCTGATTTTCAACTCGTCTATTTAAATTTTTAATTTCAAATTCAATCGAATCATATTCTTTTACAACACCACTTTTCAATTCAAGAGCATCAACATCTATATGTTCTTTCAATTCATTAAGCAAATTTTTTAGCTCTGGGTTTAAAAATAATAAATCAGATAAAATCTGAACATTAAGATGCTTGATATCACTATTTTTATGCAAAAATAAATTTATTCTTAAAACCTCATCTAAAAACACTATAATATCTCTCAAATTTTCAATAGAAACTCTTGAATTTTCTTTTAATAATAATGAAATGGGATATTTTAAACTATTTATAAAAGAATTTGGATATCCTTTGCAACTTTCAAAAAGCATTCTAATCAGACTTACAAAGGAGAATATTTTCTCTAAACTTTCTTTTGTTTTTAATATTTTTTGATTACTTAGTAAATTAACAGTATCCGGATTAGAAACGTATTTAGATACTAAAGATAAAATTTCATAAAAGTCAATATTTTTTAAATATTTATCTTGTTCATCTTGCATAATTTTTATAATTTTTAAGCTCTGACAAAATCTTTAAATAGCTTTCGTATCTAAGTTTAGAAATTCCATTATCCAAAGAACTTGTAACAGAACAATAAGGTTCGCTAACATGCAAACAGGATTTATATTTACAAAAACTAGCAAAATTTTCAAACTCTTTAAAATAATACTTAAGATTCTCAAAGGGTAATGTTTCAATTCCAAACTCCTTTATTCCTGGAGTATCAACTATTATTCCGCTATCAGAATGAAATGATATTGAATAAACGGTAGTATGTTTTCCCCTAGAATACTTATGTGAAATTTCATTTACCGATTGAGAAGCTCTTGAATCAATCAAATTTATCAAAGAAGATTTACCAACGCCAGACTGGCCAATAAAAGAAGTTCTTGAATTTTTCAAAACCTCTTTTACTTCTTTAATGCCCTCATAAGTTTTAACAGAAGTTTTTAAAACCTTGTATCCTAGATTTTCATAAATTTCAGAAAATTCTTGTGCCTTTTGGCTTATTCCTTTGTCAATTTTATTAATCACAATAATAGGAACAATATTTTGTTCTTCTGCAACAATAAGAACTCTGTCAATAAAGAAATTTTTCATCTCAGGAAAATTAGCAGAACTTACAATCAAAACATTATCAATATTAGAAACAATTGTCTGTCTAAGATCTGCTTTCTTATTGTAACGCCAAAGAATATTTTTCCTGCTTAATCGCTTATCAATATACACTTTGCGAGAACTATAAATATATCCTAAGACTATATCCCCCGGAACTAAAGGACTGTACTCCTTGCAACCTGTTTCTAATACCTTACCCTTAAAAATTCCTTCATAAATTAACTTACTGTTAAGCTCTAAAATAGAATATATATTATTAACTCCCCAAATAACTTCAAATTCAAGATAATTCAAACTATCATTCCCTTAAAGCGAAGATTATATTTTTTGCAAAAATTTTGATAAAAAGTCAAATTTTTATTTTCGGTCAAATAAAACTCATCATCTACAAAATCAAAATCATTCTTATAATAATTACCTTTGTGTTCAGAAAAATTCATTGATCTAATAAGATTTTTTACCACTAATTCACGATTCTCATAAACAGGAATTTTTAAAAAATCTTCTATCATTACCTTAAGATGCAAATAATGCGTGCATCCAAGAAAAACAATTTCTCTACCAGTATTTACAACTTCAAATTTTAAAGCTTCTAAACATCTAAGAGCATATTTTTTGTAATTCTCTCCATATTCAACAAAATTAACAAGCTCTCCAGCAGCTTTTACAATCAAATCATTATGTATATTTACTTGATCCTTAACAAATTTGCTTTCAAGAGTAGTATTTGTTGCAATCAAAAGAACTCTTTTTAAAACAAGATCTGAAACTGAACTTACATCTGGCAAAGTATAGACTACTGGAAAAACAAAATTTAATTTATTGTATACACTAACAGAAATTGTATTACAAGCCAAAACTAATGCACCAATATTATAGATTTTTTTAAGCTTCTCAATCAAAAACAAAACTGCTTCTAGAAGATATTCAGGACTTTTTTCTCCATAAGGGAAATTTTTATTATCGGCAACATAAACATATTGGCATCCCCCTATTCTACTTTTAATATATTTAAAATAAGAAAGCCCTCCTATTCCTGAATCAAAAATAATTATTACTTCTTTGAAATTTTTCATTACAAAATAATAATCACCCCTAAAAAGTAAAGTATAAATATTAACAAAGTTAATATCAAGAATTAAAATAATAAAAATTGTTAAATGTTTTTTTTAAAAAAAGTTTTAAGCTATAATAAAATTGATTTAACAATATTAATAAGTTAAGTATTTAGGATGATAAATAAAATGTTTGCAAGCATTAAAGATATTTTAAAAAACCCAATTTTAAACAGCAATGTTACAATAAACGGCTGGATTAGAACCAAAAGAAGTAATGGCAAAATTGGATTTATAGAAATTAATGATGGTTCAACGCTTAAAGGAATTCAAGCTGTAATAAACGAAGAAGAAAATCAATTTAGTGAAAAAGATCTAAAAAAATTAACAACAGGAACAAGTATATCGTTAACGGGCCTATTAGTAGAAAGTCCTGCAAAAGGGCAAAATTATGAAATAAAAACACATAGTTTTAATGTAATCGGGGAAACAGACCCAGAAACTTACCCATTGCAAAAGAAAAGACATTCTTTTGAATTTTTAAGAGAAATACCCCATTTAAGAATACGAACCAACACATTTGGAGCTATTGCTAGGGTAAGAAACAAAATTTCATACAAAATTCATGAATATTTCCAAAAAAATGGTTTTTTTTATATTAATACACCAATAATTACATCAAATGATGGGGAAGGTGCTGGAGAAATGTTTAGGGTTTCCACACTAAAATTTAATAAACTAAACAATGCACTTAGCAATATTGATTTTAAAGACGATTTTTTTGGAAAAGAAGCTTTTCTCTCTGTCACTGGTCAATTGCATGGGGAAGCATATGCAATGGCTTTATCTAAAATATATACATTCGGACCAACATTTAGAGCAGAAAATTCTAACACCACACGCCACGCTTCAGAATTTTGGATGATAGAACCAGAAATGGCTTTTTATAAGCTTAACGACAATATTGCCCTAGCAGAAGATCTCTTGAAATATCTTTTAAGTTCAATTTTAAACGAATGCTCACAAGATATGGATTTTTTAGAAAATTACATTGAAAAAGGTTTAATTAAAAAACTAGAAAATGTAATAAATTCAAATTTTGAGGTTATTACCTATACTAAAGCAATTGAAATTCTTGAAAACTCAAAAAAAAATTTTGAAATAAAACCTTACTGGGGAATAGATTTGCAAACAGATCACGAAAGATACCTAACAGAAGAGACTTTTAAAAAACCGGTAGTGGTCATTGATTATCCAAAAAATTTCAAAGCATTTTACATGAAAGCAAATAAAGACAATAAAACTGTTAAAGGAATGGACATACTTGTTCCAAAAATTGGAGAGATTATAGGGGGAAGCGAAAGAGAAGATGACCTTCAAAAATTAGAAAATAGAATAAAAGAATTAAACTTAAACATTGAACATCTAAACTGGTATCTTGATCTAAGAAGATTTGGCTCGGCTCCTCATTCTGGCTTTGGACTTGGACTTGAAAGATTGGTGCAATACTCAACAGGAATATCTAATATAAGAGATTCAATACCATTCCCAAGGACTCCTAAAAATCTTTATTTTTAATCAAAAGAAAGGAAACAAAAAGATGAAATTACCAAAACTTTACAAATTAATACTACTCTTTCTTTTTACAACAAGATTGTTTTCAGTAAAAGATGAAAAATCAGACAATAAATTGGAATTATTTTCAAACGTAGAAACAAAAATCAAAAAAAATTCTAAAAATTACGACTCAAATTCAAACAGCAAAAAGATCAAAAAAGAATCAATTTTAAAAAGAGATACAAACAGCGAAAAAAATATAAATTCCAATATATACATACAAAAATCAAAAAAAATTAATTACCCCAACAGAAATTTAGGCAATAATATCAATCAAAAAACTGCAAATGATGTAAATTTTACAAAAACTAGTTATGTTAAAGTTTATCCCAACTATAAAGACGATAACTTTCAAGAAATTAAAAATGCTAATAAATTTCCAGCTAAAACCGAAAAAACTCACATGCTAATCGGCCCAATATTAAAAGATAATCTAGGAATAATAATTAAAATGCTAAAAACAAAGGGATACACTTTAATAGAATACATAGAGGACAATAATTAAGATTTATTTTTTGCCAAAAATTTTAAAATCTCATTAAGCTCATCATCTATGTATTTGAAACTATTCTTATATTCACTTTCATTTAATCCTGTCAGCTCATGATTTCCATAATGAATCCAAGTATTTAATTCTTCTTGGTTAGAATATTTATTAACATAATAATCAGGAATATAATCTACAAATCCATGATCCTTATAATCGTAAACTGCTATTTTAACATTTTCACTCTCTATGCCTTTTTTTAAAACTTCATTTCTCAAATAAACAATAGTACGACCTGTATCAAAAATGTCATCAACAAATAAAACTTTATCGCCTGCCCTTAAATATTTTGGATCATAAGTCCAGCCATCTATCATTATCTTTTTTTGCTCATTAAAAATATCATAAGATCTAGCAACAACAGCAGCATATAAAAGAGGTTTATCTACTTTTACAAATTTAAAAAATTCGCTAATAATATTGCCAAGATAGGCCCCTCCTCTCAGAGAGACATACATAATATCTGGAATAAATCCATCTTTATAAATTTTATAAGCAAGCTTAAATCCATTAATTCTTATCTCTTCATAAGAAACATATTTCTTCATAATTCAAACTTATTCCTTTTATTCTTTCCTAATAACAATAAAATTTATTTAATCAAAATATTTTAACTTGCAAATTAACACACAAATATTTGCATAAAATAAAATCATTACAATCTAAAAGCTTTACAATTATATGTAAAACAAAAAAGGGCTAAGATCAACTCTTAACCCAAAACTAAAATTTACTAAAATGTAATTTTAAAAGAATCGTTTCCTCTCAAAATTTTATAAGTATTTTTTCCAACCTCAAGAGCATCATAAAATTCTCTTAAATTAGAAACACTTTTTGAATTTACAGAAAGAATTACATCTCCTGATTTCATTTTAATATTTGATGCTAAATTTTTATCAATATAATCAACAACAACACCTTTAATCCAATTTCTTAAATTAAGCTGAGCTTTAATATCCTCAACCAATGGATACACAACAAAGCCTGGAAGCATCTTTGAAGAAGAAAGCTCTTTATCCTTAGGTCTAACAGCAAGAACAATCTCAATATTTTTTTTGACATTGCCTCTTAAGATTTCTACATTTACTTTCTCACCAGCATAAAAATCACTAATATATGATGTAACATCTTGAAAAACGCTCATGGAAACCCCATTAACCTTCATAATAATATCCCCTGCCCTAAGCCCTGATTTAACAGCGGGTGAACCCGGATAAAGAGAAGCAATAATTGCAGCTGAAACATCATTACTTTCAACCCCTAAGCTTTTTAGCACCTCAGAATCTCTTGTCTTTAGCGGATAAAAAGAAATTCCAAGCCAAGCCGATTCAATTTTTTTACCTTTAAGGAAAAAATCTACAGTGCTTTTAATATTGTTAACAGGAATTGCAAAACCCAACCCAATATTTCCGCCAGAATTTGAAGCTATCCAAGCATTAATTCCAATAACCTCGCCCTTTATATTTACAAGAGGACCACCTGAATTACCCCTGTTGATTGCAGCATCGGTTTGAATAAACAGATTCCTTGATTGCAAATTAGGATTTGCAGAACGTTGCAATCCACTTACAATACCTGCTGTAACTGTAAAACTAAATTGAAAAGGGCTGCCCACTGCCATAACCCAATCACCTATTTCAAGCTTATCACTATCTCCAAGATCAGCTACTTTAATAGTTGCGTCATCACTTTCAAAGCTAATAAGGGCAATATCCTTTTTTTCATCTTTGCCAATTAACTTAGCCTTGTGCTTTTTTTTATCATAAGATACAACTTCAAGTTCAGTTGCCTTATCTACCACATGACTATTCGTAACCACATAAAATAATGATTTTTTTTGAGAATCTCTACCAATTATTACTCCAGACCCCGCCCAATTGCTTTTTCTCTCAGAATCAAATTCTGGCATATCAAAAAAGAAAAATGGAATAGGAAAACTCTGCTTGATTACCCCTGTTGCATGAACTTCCACAGATGATGGTAAAATTTTCTTGGAAACCTCTCTAAAAGAATCTTGTAAGGCTCGTACGGTATTGTCCTTTTCTTCTGCAAAAACAATGTTGCTTCTATTAGAAGCTAAATAATGCATCCCAATAAAAAATCCAATACTCAAAGCCAAAAAACTAAGAAGAAATCCAGAAAAAAACTTTTTTTCCACTTTTATAACCTCCACATAATTACTCAATTTTATAAATAATATTTAAATATTTGATTAATTTAAAATTTAAACTTCACTTAAAATTAAAGGCAATCCATCAACAACAGCAACAGTATGTTCAAAATGTGCAGAATAACTAAGATCAGATGCAAAAACAGTCCAACCATCACTTTTTATTGAAACCTTGTGCCCCCTTAAGTTTACCATAGGCTCAATAGCCAAAACCATACCCTCTTGAATTCTAATATTTTTAAAAAAAGGAGCATAATAATTTGGAACACTTGGTTCTTCGTGAAGTTCAAATCCAACACCATGGCCTGTATATTCTCTAACTATTCCAAAACCAAACGGCTTTATATAATCTTCTATTGCCTTTGATATATTTAAAATTCTATTTCCAACTTTCATCTCAGCGATACCCTTGTAAAGAGAGGCATTTGTAACTTCTAAAAGTTTATCGATACTAGAATCTACATTTCCAACCTTAAAAGTTTTTGCCATATCGCTATAAAACCCATCAAGAATAACCCCACAGTCAATACTAACAATATCCCCATCCGCTAATTTTCTTTTTCCGGGAATGCCGTGAATAACCTCTTCATTAACAGATGCGCAAATAGTGCCCTTAAACCCACGATATCCCTTAAAAGCAGGCTTAGCTCTATTTTTAATAATAAAATCATAGGCTATCAAATCAAGCTCCTTGGTGCTAATACCAGGAACAATATTTCTCTCAACTTCTAACAAAGTAAGCGCTAACAAACTTGCTGAAGCTTTTATTTTTTTAATCTCATCTTTAGATTTCAATCTTAGTTTAGTCAAAATTCAAATTCCTTTCTCTAAGTGTATCTATCATATTTTTATAAAGCCTTCCTTCATCGGTTTCGTAAAAAGAATAAGAAGCCAAAATAGACTCTTTGCCTTTTTCCATTTTTCCTAAATAAAGATAATTAATTCCTTGTTTTAAGTAGATTTTTGATACAAGCTCACGCTCATAGGGGGTAGTAGAATCTTTATCGTAAAAACTACTAGGCAATAAAGATATTCCTTTATTAAAATATCTTTCCGCTTCTTCATAGTCTTTTTCAGAAAAGCTCAAAACTCCAAGATTATAATAAATTCCAAACATATATTTTTGAGATTTATTGTCAAAAATTATCTTTTTTGAACTAATAAAATCTCTTTTAAGGAAATAATAATAAAATTTATAAAAATCATACCAATCTTGTTTATTTTCAGAAAAATTATAAATTCTGAAAAATAAATCCAAGTCCTTTAAATCTGAATAAAGTAGCAAATTCCAAGCCAAAAATTGAGCAATACTAGAATTATACTCAGTCTTATAAAATAATCGCCACAAATAAGATTTTTTTGCCTCATACTTAGAATTTGCATAATTTAATGCAAAATAAAGTTTAAAAAATAACGGATCTTCCTTATAATTAGCTATAATTTCATTAGCTTTAAAATAATTTTTAATTCCAAAGTATATGTTTGCTAAATAATAATTTATTATCTTATTATCTTTAAATACCTCATTAGCCTTATTTAAATAAGAAATTGCTCTTTTATAATCATTCTCACTATTAGCTATGAGTGCAAGATTTAAATAAACAAGAACATTGTAATCAGGAAATCTTGTATAAAGCTTTAAATATTCATTCTTAGCATTCTTAATATCTCCTTTTTTAAAATAAGCATCGGCAAGCAAAAAAAGTAAAGTGGGATCTTCTTCATTTTTAATGGACTTAAGATTGGAAATTGTATAATCTAAATCATTAAGATTATATGAAATATATGCAAGTTCTTTTAAAAAACTTTTGTCTTCTTTGATTCTAAAAAGTATACGCTTAGCAGAATCTATGTTTTTTTTCTCTATATACAAAAGCATTGCATTTATTAAAAATGCATTATTTTTAAGATTTAAACCTATCTCTTCAAAAATACGAGCATCCTTTTCTTTATAGATTTTATCAATAAATTTGTTAAAATCTAAAATACCATTATCTGAACTTAAATTTTTAATAAAAACTTCATCATAAAGACCTTGATACTCTTCGCTATTTAAAAGATATTCATTTGCAATTCTATAAGCATCTTTTAAAAGCCCAATTTTAAGCTTAGAATAAACTTCCAAAGCTCTTAATTTCAAATTCCCCGGCAAAACTTTAACACCAAGATTTACTATTTCCCCCATAAGATGATAATCACCTGTATTTAAAGCCCAAAGTTTAGCTCTTTTAGCAAGGGCTAGCCATTTAAATTCAGTATTAGCATAATATGATGAAAATAGCATTGCTTTTTTAGCATCAGCAAATTTTTTTTTATCAATATAAAAATCAATTCCCATAATAAGTTTGCTAAAATCTTTCTCACCTTTTAGAAGATATAAAATATTGGGATCGAAATAGAAATAAAAGCCACCTAAAAAAACTGATAATAAGAATAATGAAATGAACACTAAAGTTTTATTTTTTTTCAATACCACTCTCCATATTTTTAAGCAAAGCATCAAGTATACCATTTATAAACTTATAAGAGTTTTTACTGCCATATTTCTTGGCAATCAAAATTGCCTCATCAATTATAGCACGTTTTGAATTTTCAAAATTTTGGAACTTCAAAGAATAGACGCCCATCCTAAGTATTGCAAGATCAACCTTATCCATGCGTTCTAAAGACCAATTCAAAGAAATATCCCTAATGAGGCTATCAATATGCTCTAAATTATCAAAAGTACCAATTACCAAAGAAGAGTAAAACGACTTAATAGACTCATTTTCTATGTCTAAATCTTTATCTTCAATATTAAAAATATCAAAAATATCGTCCATTGCGCTTTGATTAATATCAATGCTATAAATCTTTTGAAAAGCTAAAACTCTAACTTCATGCATTAAATCCATAATAAAATTATATAAATAAAAATATGTTTTATTTTAGACTAGAATCCAAGATTTGTATATTTGCAGACTTGTTAAGCTTACCATACATATCTTGCTGTACTTGAACAACAATTTGCTGTTGTTGAACATTAATCATGTTATTTCTTATTGCATCTTTGACAATCAAATCTGCAGTAGGAGACACTTTATCATTCAAACCTAAAAATCTCTGAGCATATTTTTCTGTAACTTTAACAATATGAAACCCTTCCTTTGAAGCAATAGGCGAAGATATATCACCCTTATTAAAATTAAAAACCTCTTTCACAAAATCGGCTCCAAGAAGATTTTGAGCATTTTGATCACCTCTTGATAAAAACCCAAGATCACCATTTTTAGCCTTAGAAGATTCGTCATTTGAATATTTTCTTACAGCTTCTTCAAAAGTAATTTTTTTTGATCTTATTTGGCTTAAAATATTTTTTGCTTGATCTAAAACATCTGATCTTTTTTTATCTTTAGTAGAAAAAAAGATATGACTAACTCTTGAAATATCGGGATTTACAAACTTAGTTTTATTAGCCTCATAATACTCAACAATTTCTTTCTCACTAGGAGTTTTAATTTCAGAAAACTTAGGCTGAGCTTGCTTTAAAACAAGCTTTTGAGAAGACAGAGATCTTTTCATTGAAGACAAAAGCTCGCCCCAATTTGTACCTTGTTTTTCTATCATTTGCTTGATTTGTTCATCAGTAAAATTCACAAGCCCAAATTGAGTTCTAATTGTTTGCATAACCTCATCATCTGAGATTTTAATTCCTTGCTTTGAAGCCTCTTGACTAAAAAGAACATCTGCTATTAAAACTTGCAGAACTTGCTTTTTCTCAGCATCAGTTAAGTCTCTACCTTGGGTCTTTTTAAATATATCAACCTTAGAATCAAAACCAGTTTTAGTAATAATTTCATTCTTATATAAATTAATAATAGCAACAGGAGTATTTTGAGCAAAAGAGCTAATCCCTACAGTTCCCAATATTACCCAAAATAAAAAACTCTTCATAACATAACCTCTTATTAAAGAATCACTTACCCACTAATTTAACAAAATTTTACATTTAAATCTAGTTAATAAAACATTTTCATCTATACAAAAAACTAGAAATTCCTTGTCCGCCACCAATACAAACAGATGCTATCCCTTTTGTTTTATTCTTCATTTTCATAGAGCGAGAAAGTGTTAATAAAATTCTTGAACCGCTAACGGCAAATGGATGCCCCAAAGCAATAGCACCACCATTTACATTAATAATATCGCTAGTTATATTGTATTTTTTAAACAAGGCCTTTTCAATGCTTAATGCTTGAGCTGCAAATGCCTCATTTACCTCAATCAAATCTATTTCGCTAGGATTTAAACTTAATTTACTAATAATGCCTTCAATAGCCATATAAGCTCCAAAACCCATATAAAGTGGATCAAGCCCCACGCTTTTAAATCCTCCAATATAAGCTAATGGACTTAACCCCAAGCTTTTTACTCTTTCCTCACTTGCTAAAATTAAAAAACAAGCACCATCATTTAAACTTGAAGAATTTCCGGCAGTTACTGTGCCTGATTCTTTAAAAACAGGATTAAGAGATGCTAGCTTATTTAAAGTTAAATTATCTCTTATTTCCTCATCACTTGAGATAGTTACGCTAGAGTTGGTCTTCTTATCAAAAACAGTCAGGGGATAAATTTCATCCTCAAAATATCCAAGCTCTCTTGCCTTTAATGCCTTTACATGAGAATTATATGCAAATTCATCTTGCATTTCTCTTGTTATTCTATATTTTTCTGAAAGATTTTCAGCCGTAAGCCCCATAGAAATAAAATTCAGAGAATCTATTAAGGCGTCTTTTTGGATTGAATCTTCAATTCCAAAATTACCAAATTTAAGACCGTCAAATCTAATCTTTCTAGGTAATAAATAAGGAGAATTGGTTAAATCTTCAACTCCTCCAGCTAAAACAATATCATTGTCTCCAAGGGCAATAGAATTAAATGCAAGCTCCAAGGCCTTAAGCCCAGAACCACAAACTTTATTAACGCTAAATGCAGGCACAGTATCGCCTAAGTCAGACTTTAAAGCAATTTGTCTTGCAATATTTTGACCAAGTCCCGCAGATATTACATTACCAATAATAACCTCATCCACTTTGTATAACTTATTTCTTTCAAGCAAAGCTTTAACAACTTTTGAAGATTCATCAATAATATTTAAACCCTTAAAAGAACCTCCAAACTTGAAATTGGGTGTTCTAAGTCCATCAATAATAGCTACCTTTTTTATCACAATTACTCCTAAAGTCTTAATAAACTTATTGAATTATACAATACAATAGATCATATAAAAACTAAGTTTATTTAATAAAAATAAACTATTTAACCTGAATTATTTAATAAACAAGCTAAAATGTTATAATTTTAAAATGCGGTTTAAAAAAATATTTTTAATAATATTTATAATTTCTAATTTAAAAGTTTATTCTTATAATTATGCAATCCAATATAAAAATGAAGGTATTGACAAATATTATTTTGAAATACTAAATGATGGATTCGGATTTTCATTAAGCGATTTTTTTGATGACTTGAGAAGTGGTTCTCTTATTTTTACCTATGTTTCAAAATACAATTTTATAATAAATTTAGAAGCACACATGTTAACCTATAGGGGTTATAAAGACTCTCCGAAATCTTTAATTAGTAGAACAGACTTAATTGAAATAGGCTTCATGTACTATTTTCCAATTTTATTGCTAATTAATGGAAAAAATTTTGGAGAAATAGACTTGGGAATTGGAGTTAAAAACTTATTATTTGGAGACTGGGGAGGGCATTTAATGCAAAGCATAATTCACCTCATTTTAAATCAACACCGTCCAATTCCAAGTATAAAAAGCTACGACAGCTACAATTATAGAGGATTTTTAAGCTTTGCTCTAAATTACTCTTACATGAATTTTTTAAATTTAGAAAATTATATGGACTTATCTTATTTTGCAGATTATTTTATTAAAAACAGTATTGGAATTACCTTAAAAAATGAAAATATTGGATTTGATATAAAACTTTATTCCCAAATTCAAAATCAAATCAAAAGCCTCAAAACATATTCAAAAACACAAGAAGCAGAAACAGGAATTGGAATAAATTATCAATTTTACTCTAAAAATTTTTTCATAACCAATAATTTAAACATTAAAAATTTTTCAACCAAAGAAAATTTCTTAAGCGTTGGGGGATTTGGAATAATCATTACACCTGAAGAATACAAAAAAATATCAGAATCAAATAATGAATTTAATGTTATAAGTAATAATTTTTACTTTGGATTTGATATTATGATCCCATTAAAAATAAGAAATTCATTATTTTATAAAATAAATGAAAACATCAACCATTACTTTTCAATATCAACAAATTATTACACTAATTATAATGAAACTAATAGCTTTACAAATCAATTATCATCAGGCATCATGTATGAATTTTTACCACAAAAAACATTCAATCCTTACCTAATTTCGGGATTATTTTTTGCCTATAATCAAAACAATAAAGATATCAAAAGCATCTCAAGACCAATAAGAATAAAAAACATTCTTCAAGTTGGAATTGAAAATGAATTAGGATTTTTGTTCAAAATGCTAAAATACCGCAACACTGAGTATATTTTCAAAATATATTCAAAAGTTAACTATATTCCTATAGCTTATAACTTAGATGAAAAAAAATTAGAAAAACATTCTATTAACTTTAATTATTTAGGAATTGGAATAGTCGTTAAATAACAACTAATACTGGTGGTCTTTGTTAACAAACTTAGTAATGTGTGGCAAAAATAATATATCTGCCCTACCTGTAGGGCCATTTCTATGTTTTGCTACAATAACCTTGGTTTCTATTGGTTCTATCTCAGCAGAAGACTCAAATTTAAAATCCTTATCCCTATGAAGTAAAATTACAATGTCAGCATCTTGCTCCAATGCTCCTGATTCCCTTAGACTAGCAAGATTAGGCTCACGCCCTTCCGTATCTCTTGTAAGCTGAGATAATGCGACAATAGGAATCTCAAGCTCTCTAGCAAGCTCTTTGAGAGATTTACTAATCGAAGCAACTTGTTCATGCCTTGGAAGATTTTTTGTTTCAAAAGAAATCAGACTGATATAATCAACAAATATTATATCTATACCATAAAATCGCTTAAGTTTTCTAGCTTGAGTTGCCAAAGTTAGCAAACTAATATTGGGAGTATCTTCAATATAAAGCTCAGAATCACTAATTTCATTTATAATATCATTTAATGATTTTATCTCTTGTCCAGATAAAATGCTATTTTGAACTTTAAAGCTATCAATACAAGACTGAGAAGATATTATTCTTTTTATTAAAGCATCTGCTGTCATTTCAAGGGAAAAAAATCCTACTTTTTTCTTTTCTTCTTTTCTTAATGCTATATAAGAAGCAATATTTAAAGCAAATGCCGTTTTACCGATGCTAGGACGAGCACCAACTATAATAAAATCACTATTTCTAAATCCCCCAATAAGAGAGTCGACCTTTCTAAAGCCACTTGGAATGCCAAAGTTTGCTTCTTTTTTCTTCATGCTGCGCTCATATATCTCATTATGAACACGTTCTGCAATAACTTTAGCATGATAGAGGTTCTTACTAGAATAATCTAACTCAATTGAAAGAATCTTTTGTTGAGATTCTTCAACAATCTCATTAATAGATTTTGTAGAATCATTTATATAGTCATTAAGCTCTTTAGAAACATTTAAAATGCTTCTGCGAACACTCTGTTCTTTTACAATTTTCGCATAAACATTTATAGTTCTATCTGTTGGCAAATAAACTGAAAGTGAATCTAAATAATCAGGCAAATTGATTAAATCTTTTTTAATCAAAAGTTGCGTTTTTGAAACATGCTTAGATACTTCTTCAAAAACAGTAATAGGATCAATATTTTCCCTTTTTTCATAAAGCGAAACCATTGCTTTGAAAATCAACTTATGAGTTTCATTGTAAAAATCATCAGCTCTTACATGAAAAGCAATTTGCTCTATCTTATCTGAATTATAAAATATACTAGAAATTACCGCTTTTTCTGCACCATCATTAAAAAGAAGTGCAGAATTCGAAAAAGCTGCTAAAGCCACAAACTACACCTCTGCTCTTTCACCTTGCTCATCTGCTTTATTCAACTTTTTACTTAAAGACTTTTTATCCTCTTGCTTTTTTTCTTTTTTTATCTCTACTTTAATAATAGAGCTAATACCTTCATAAAGCTTAATTGTCACATCATAAGTTCCAAAAGTCTTTAAAGTTCCATGATGTATATCTATTTTTTTTCTCTCTATATCAAAACCAAGTTTTAAAAGTTCATCAGCAATATTTAAACTATTAATACTATGAAACAATTTGCCAGAATCATTAGATTTCATAAAAAATTCTAATTTAACAAGATCAAGCTTGGATTTCAGATCGTTGGCCATTTGTTTTTTTGCTTCTTGCTTCTTCAATATTGATCTTCTTTTTTGATTAAAAATCTCAATATTATGTTTATTTGAAAAAACTGCAAAACCCTTGGGTAGTAAATAGTTTCTTGCAAATCCATCTCTTACCTCTACAGTATCTCCTTCTTTTCCAAGATTAATAAAATCTTCCTTTAAAATCACTTTCATAATTACCCCCCAAATAATTATTTTTTTACAAAAGGCAACAAAGCCATATATCTTGCCCGTTTAATTTCTAATGCCAAGCGTCTTTGATGCTTAGCAGAAGTTCCAGTAATTCTTTTGGGTAAAATTTTACCTTGCTCGGTAATAAACTTTTTAAGAAAATCAAAATCCTTATAATCAGGATGTTTACCAGAATCACAAAATTTACATGACTTTCTCTTAAAAAATCTGAAATTTGAATTTTTTTTAAAGCCATCCTGCTGATTTTCAAATCTTGAATCTCTTTGATTTGTATCCCTATCTTTATACATAACTTAAACTCCATTAAAAAGGTATATCTTCGCTAAATTTATCATCAACAATATCAATATCCTTAACTACATCTTCTTTTTTATGATTTGTCAAACTATTAACATCTGAATCTTGCATTTGAATAGTATTAGAACCTGAACTAAACATTTGCAAATTATCTACAAATATATTTACCTTACTCCTCTTATCACCCGTATTCCTATCTTGCCAGCTTTCATATTTAAGAGATCCACTTACCACAACTTGTTTGCCCTTTTTCAAATAATCGTTGAGACTTTCGGCTCTTTTTGAAAAAATAACACAATCAAAATATTGTGGATAATCAATCCATTCATCATTCTTCTTCATTCTTCTATTATTAGCTATAGAAAATCTAAGAACAGCCATGCCACTTTCTGTATAAGAAAGCTCAGAATCTCTTGTAAGCCTACCAGACAATACTAATGAATTAATATCAGCCATTAAAAACCCTCTTATTTTTCCTGAATATCTGTGCTTTCAGGACCTGTTGGTGTTTCAACTTTAGAGGCACCTTTAAGACTGTCTTTGTCAATATTGTCTCTAAATTCTCTAAAATTTCTTCTTTTGATTTTTTTAGTATTGATCTTTCTAACTATTTTCACCAAAATCATATACCTAAGCAAGTTTCTAATTAACTTAAGCCTTGATTCAAATTCTTTTAAATTATTGCCTTCCATACTAAACTCTATTATTTCATAACGACCTCTAGCCTGCTTTTTAATAGGATATTCTAAGGCTCTCTCTCCAATAAAATTGCTAACAACATCAGTTGCACCAAAAAACTCTAAAGATTTTTTAACCTCTTCTAAAGAACCCTTATATTCAATTTCTTCACTTTTAAACAAAAAACATGCCTCATATCTTTTAATCATTACTAAAACTCCTTATGGTCTATCGCATTGCAAAATATGCAACAAAGGTTACTTAGTTAGTATATAAAAGAGACTAATTTTTTTCAACAATAAAAATTTTTATAATATACAAAATGTAACTGAAAAATAATCTTAAACCCTAATCTTCTTCTAATTCGCTAAGCTTATAGGTTTTTCCTGATTTACCTTGCTTTTCAAGTTTTTTGTCTTCTTTCATTTCAATATAAGTTTTAAAACCTTTTTTTACATTATCAACTGCAACCATAACACTAGCTTCAAAAAGACTCTTTGGAGAATAGGTATCAATGGCATTTTTAATATAATAAACATTAGATCCATAAAAAAGCTGAACCTTGCCATTAACAAGCCCTATTTTAAGAACTCCAGCCTCTTTAAGCAAATTATTATCAACAAGCTCAGTATTAACAACATCTACATGCAATCTTGTAGAACAAACATCAAGCTTTGTAATATTATCAAATCCACCAAGACCTTGAATTAAAAGATGCGCAATTCCGAGACTCTCTAGCTTTCCTTCTTGGCCTTCAAAAAATGGATCGTCTGTAACAAATATCTGAAAATCAAAGTATCTATAAAGCCAACTAAAAGTAAAATAATAAAGAGCAAAAAACATTGCCCCCAAAGGTAATACACTAATCCAATTTGTCTTAGAATTTCCTTGAAGTATCCCAAACATAAAAAAATCCAAAAATCCAGTAGAAAAGCTATTGCCAATCGTAACATTAAAAAAATTAGCAAGCAACAATGCAAACCCCGAATAAGCGGCATGAACAAAATAAAGCAAAGGCGCTGTGAAAATAAATAAAAATTCTAAAGGCTCAGTTATTCCTGTTAAAAAAGCTGTCAAGGCCCCAGAGAAAAGAAGTGCTGCAACCTTATTTTTATCTTCATGAACAATACCCTTGTAAACCCCTAATGCTGCTCCGGGCAGTCCAAACATAATAGATAGATAAAATCCACTGCTAATTTTGGCAAAGCCTGATGAAAATTTACCAAGTGATGGGTCTAATAGCTGAGCATAAAATATATTCTTAAGACCTCTAACAGTATCGCCATTAACTATCTCCACTCCTCCCAAAGAAGTAAACTCAAAAGGAAAAGATAAAATAGAATGCAACCCCAAAGGCAATAAAAGCCTATTTAAAAATCCATAAAGAAAACTGCCAAAATATTCAAACCTAAAAACAAACAAACCTAAAGATGCAATTAAATCGTCAAAACTTGACCAAATCAAACAAAAAAATATAGCCAAAAAAACACAAAAGGGTAAAATTATTACTATAGGCACAAAATGGCACTCTGAAAAAAACACAAAAGGTTTGGGTAGCTTCATATTATAAAATTTGTTATGCAAATATCCAACTAAAAGGCCTACCGCTAAAGAACCTGCAATTCCCGTATTTAAAGTTTGAACACCAAAAAAATTTATACGCCCAACAGAAGACATTGTCTCTGCTTCAACAAGCCCTGAAAAAGCCTCAATAAAATAATTTTCAGTAATATTAAATGTTAAATAACCAATAAGGCCTCCCAAAGCCGCTGTTCCCTGCCCCATTCTTGCAACTCCAATAGAAATTCCAATAGAAAAAATTAAAGGCATATTGAGAAGAATAGCATTGCCTATAGCCTTCATTAAGCCTAAAACATTTTGAATAAAAATTTTATCAACATAAACAATACTAGAAGAATTTGAAAATACAGATCCAATACCAATCAATAAACATGAAACCGGTAAAATAGAAATAGGCACTCGTAGTGCTTTAGAAAATTTTTGCAAACTTGAAAAGTTAATTATTTTAATAAAATTAATCATGCTAAGCCTCTCCAATGCTAATTTCAGCAAACACTATTTTATTATAAAGCTTTTTTTGCAAAAAAAAACTTTACTTACTACACAAGCCAAATAATAAGGTTAGATAAATCAAGCAAGATTTAATTTGATCTTGAGAAAAAGCTACAATTAAAGTAAGGTATTATATATTTTTTATAAATAAGTGATAAAACGGAGGCAAAGCTGTGCTTAGAGAAAATAAACTTAAAAATTACTCGTTAAGCGATGTTAATACAAGCAAAATACCAAAAAATGAGCTTTTTAGTTCAATCTCGCATCTTTTTGGAATTATTTTGTCTATCATTGGAACAACAATTCTTGTTACAATATCTACTCTTAAGAAAAAAGATTTACATGTAGTTGTATTCTTGATTTACGGATTTTCAATGACCCTATTATATGTAATGAGCACTCTTTACCACATATTCCCAAAAGGAAGTAAAATAAAAAAAATATTTAGAAAATTTGATCATATTTCAATATTTATTCTAATAGCAGGAACATATACTCCTGCATGTGCAATCCTTGTGCCAAACAAATCAGGACTAATAATCTTATGCATAGTGTGGAGCCTGGCTATAATTGGAATAATTTTTAAAATAATATTTACAAACAGCCCCGGATGGTTTAATGGATCCATATTTATAATCATGGGGTGGATTATCATTTTTAAAATTAAGCCCATTTATAAGGCCCTCAGCGGAAAAGGATTTTTTTGGCTAGTTTTTGGCGGAATCGTATATACAATAGGAGGAATAGTATACATATTAAGTAAAAAATTCAATCCAACAATTAACATGAAAATGCATGATGTATTTCATATATTAATAATAATCGCATCAGCATCTCACTTTTGGCTTATGCTAAAATACATTTCTAATTTTTAATTAAATATATTTAAAAGACCTTTCAAATCATTAAAAAGGCCTAAACCAAAAAGAAACAGCCCAAAAAAAATACCAAAGCTATAAAAAGAATAAATGGTTTTGGCCTTAAATCTCTTTCCACGCAAAAGCTCAATAAAGCTGATAAAAATTTGTCCCCCATCAAAAATAGGTATTACAATAAAAAATAGATTCATACCAGCAAGAATTAAGCTCAAGAAAGAAATGCTATTAATCCAATACAATATCCCTAAAGAATAAGATGAAGAGAGAATGCCTACAATTCCAACAGGGCCTGATACACTCTTAGAAGCATTTAAAAAATTTGTCATTAATAAAAAAATAGAATATAAAATGTCTTGCAAAGCACTTACTACCTTAAAAAAAGAATTCTTAATGGCACTTGAAACATTTTCTACTTTAACTACCCTTTTTAAAGGTGGTGAAAAATATATGCCAATCATTTTATTTTTATCATGAAATACTAATTTAGAAGAAAAAATCTCTCCATTTCTAGAAAACTTAATTTCCACAACATCCGAATTTAAATTCTTAAGAAAATAATCTAAATCTCTTTTATTTTTCAAAATAACATTATCAATGCTAATTATTTCGTCACCCGGTTTCATTCCCGCAATCTTAGCAGGCGAATTTGAAACCACATCTGCTATTACAAGATCAGCCCAAGGGCCAATTTCTTTTAAAAAATCTTGCAAACTAACAGTCTCTTTAAAAGTAATATTTTCTTTTTCCCTTAAAACATCAAACATAACTGTAGATTTTTCCTCAGGAATGAATTTTCTTAAATCAGAAAAATATTTAATTTTTTTATCATTAACCTTTAATATAACATCACCGTCTCTAAATTTATCTTTTAATAAAGAATCTTTATTTAAAATACTAACTCTTGAAGAATAATCAAAATATATAACACCCGCCATACTTATAAAAATAAAAACAATAAATGAAAAAATCAAATTAAACAACGGACCTGCAAAATATATTAAGATTTTTTTAAAATGTGAAATTCCAAACAAAGAATCTTTATCTGCTTCTAATTCTTTATTTGCCTTAAGCTCTTTTTCTAAGTGATCAAATCCCTTAAGCTTACAATATCCTCCTAGAAGGATTGGGGAAAGTCTATACTCAGTATTATTAATTTTAAACTTTAATATGCTAGGACCTATACCCACAGAAAAAACTTCAACCTTAACTTTAAAAAGTTTAGCAAATAAAAAGTGCCCTAGCTCATGAATAAATATTATAAAACTGAGAGCCAACACACTAAAAAGAATATACATAATTTCCTCCAAAAATCACTAAGATAGGTATAAATAAAATATCGGGCCTGTTAAAAGAAAAGAGTCAATCGAATCAAGAGCTCCGCCTCTACCAGGAACGATTTTCCCAGAATCTTTTACTCCAGCACTTCGCTTTAATCCAGATTCAAACAAGTCGCCAATAATGGTAAAAACTCCAATCAAAATGCCTAAAATAATAGATTCTCCATAGCTTAAATTTATTAATCTAAAAACTACCGCAAATATAGCAGTAAGCACAGAAAACAAAATGCCCCCAAAAAAACCCATTAATGTTTTATTTGGGCTAATAATAGTGGGACGATAACTGTTTTTCCCTAAAAAATAACCAAAAAGATATGCAAAAGTATCGTTTCCACTTACCATAGCAAAAAGCATTAACATTAAAAATGGTGCCTTGGGTAAGGTTGTAATAGAAACCGTAAAAGACATTAATACCCCAGGATATATAAGTATAAAAAGTATTGACGTTGCTTGAGACAAAAAGTTTCCAATCTCATGCTCTTTAATAAACACCAAATCAACAATCCAATTGCTAAAAACTAACGCTATAAACAAGTAATATATTACATTCATGCCTAAATAAAAAACATTAAAATGAATATATGTTAAAATTGGGGGAGCAAATCCTAAAAAAAAAGATAATATACTCGAAAGTCCTGAAAATTTGAATTTTAATTTTAATAAATCATTAACTTCTTTTGCCGCAAAGCCACTAAATATAAAAATTAAAATATTAAGGAATAAATAATTTTTAAAATCTAAAAATATTAAAAATAAAATCAAAGGAACAAAAAATAGAAATGTTCCCAACCTTGCAAAAAAAGCAAATCTCTTAACCTTACTCAACAAATCATCTCCCAAAATTTCTTCTTCTAAATTGGAAACATTCCAAATCCTTACTATATCTAGTGTCATAATATTCAGGCCACAAAACATTTGAAAAAATTAATTCAGAATAAGCAATCCTCCATAAGAAAAAATTACTTATTCTAATATTTCCGCCTGTACGTATTAAAAGATCAAGATCGGGTAGTTCTGGATTGTCTAAAAAACTGGAAAAAATATTCTCATTCAAAGACTCTAAATCAAAATCACTTGAAACAAATTTTTTAACAGCTCTAAGTATTTCATTACGACCCCCATAATTGATTGCTAAATTTAAAATAAGGTTGTTGAAATTTTTAGAAAAGCTAATAGAGTCTTTTATAGAACTTTTTACTTCCCCACTTAAAGACTCAACATCTCCTGAAACTATTATTTTTATTCCATTTTTTTCGTAAAAATCAAATTCGGCTCTCAAATAATTAGCAATTAAAAACATTAAATTTTCTATCTCACAATCATCCCTTCTCCAATTCTCAGTAGAAAATACATAAAAGGATAAACATTTAATACCTACCCTTAAAGAATACTTAACTATTTCTTTTGCTCTTTTAAGACCTTCTTTATAACCTTCTAAAGAAGACAATCTTTTACCTAAAGCCCACCTTCTATTGCCATCCATAATAATTCCAACATGACTTGGAAGAGAACCTTTATTCATGGATTTAAGCTTCCATTATTTCTTGAATTTTAGATTCTAAAATTGAATCTATCTTTTTAATATACATATCTGTGGATTTCTGAATATCATCTAAAATTCTTTTTAAACAGTCCTCTGTAATTTCCGATTCTTTTTCTTGCTTTTTAACTTTATTGTTTAAATCCTGTCGTATATTTCTAGTTGAAATTTTATGTTCTTCTGCTATTTTTTTAGCATGCTTTACAATCTCTTGTCGCCTTTCACTAGTTAAATTTGGAACCTTAATTCTAATAACTGAACCATCATTTGAAGGATTCATAGAAAGATCAGAATTAAGTATGGCTTGCTCTATCTTATTTAAGATGCTTTTATCCCAAGGCTGAATAACAACAAGCCTTGCTTCAGGAATTCTAATACTTGACACTTGAGTTATAGGTGTTCTTCGGTCATGGTATTGAATACAAATTCTATCAAAAATATTACTACTAATTCTACCTGTTCTTAACGTTTTATATTCATTATCAAGTGATAAAAGAACCTTGTTCATCTTTTCATCTAGAAAAGCCTTATAATCTTCCATATAAACTCCTCCTTGCTGATAAAGAGCACATTATCTACCCTATTCTTAAATATTTAAACTCAACCATTTCTACCTTGCTTGAAATTGCTTTTGAAATTTCTTCAAGCATTTCCTTTACAGTGATTTTATCATTCTTTACAAAACTTTGCTCAAGAAGAGAAATCTCAGCAAGATGTTTTTTGATTTTTCCCGCAACTATACCCTTGATTATGCTTTCCGGCTTACCACTAGATTCTAATTGTTTGGTAAATATTTCTTCTTGCTCTTTAATATAATTTGGACAAACATCATCATTTCTCAAATAAACAGGAGCAAACGCAGCCACGTGCAAAGCTAAATCCATAGCAAAATTTTTAAAAATTTTATCTTCCGTTTTAGAAAAATCATTTACTTTTAATTTAACCAAAACACCTATCTTGGATTGTTCACCATGCAAATAAATTTTTACAAACTCATTAGATTGAATTTTAGTAATAAAAATTTTTTTAACCTGAATATTTTCTTTTATTGTAGCTGCTAAATTTTTAAGCTCTAACTCTTGAGAAGTAGTTAAAGAATCTATTCCACTTTCTACCAATTCCTTGATCAAGGAATTACCAAAATTAACAAAATTGTGATTCAAAGCAACAAAGTCCGTCTCACAAGAAACAAGCAAAAGCCCAGCATAAATATTGTTTGAATATGAGAATACTCTACCTTCTTTTGCATCTCTGTCAAGTCTTTTCTCAGCAGATGCGATTCCCATTTCTCTAAGTTTTTTTTTAGCTAATTCAAAGTCTCCACCAGCAACAGACAAAGCTTTTTTACAATCTCCAAAACCAGCATTGGTTTCTTCTCGAAGCTTTTTTACATCCTGAGGACTAATAATGCTCATAAATTACTCTCCCCTTTCTTCAATAGAATCACTTTTATCGTTTTTAATTTCAATTTCTTTCATCAAATCTTCTTCATTCAAATTTTCAATTATTTGAATACCAACCTCTTTATCACTTTCTAAAATAGCATCAGATATTATTTTAGTAAACAAAGCAACAGAGCGAATCGCATCATCATTGCCAGGAATTGGACAATCAATAACATCTGGATTACAATTAGTATCAACCACAGAAATAATGGGAATTTTTAATTTTCTAGCCTCATTAATAGCTATCTGCTCTCGCTTAGGATCAATGATAAAAATAGCACCAGGAAGTGTTTCCATGTCCTTGATGCCTGTTAAATTTTTAGCTAATTTTGATTTTTCACGATTAAGTTGTGAAATCTCTTTTTTGCTTATCATGTCAAAAGTTCCATCAACTTCCATCTTTTCTAGCTTTTTTAATTTTTGAACAGATTTTCTAATCGTATTAAAATTAGAAAGCATGCCCCCAAGCCATCTATTGTTTACATATGGCATATCACTTCTTCTTGCTTCTTGTTCTATTATCTCACTAGCTTGCTTTTTGGTTCCAACAAAAAGCACCTTTTTGCCATCTTTTATTACCCTTTGAACAAGTTCATAAGAATCTTTAATACCCTGCAAAGTTTTTTGAAGATCTAAAATATGTATTTCATTTCTCTCAGAAAAAATAAATCTTTTCATTCTAGGATCAAGCCTTTTTACTTGATGGCCAAAATGAACTCCGGCCTCTAACAGGCTCTTCATAGTAATAATTGCCAAATCAACCTCCTATTGTCCTTCTCTTTTACTCACCATGAAAACACACGGCGGAAATTATCCCCCCTTTTATAAGAATATAATAAAACAATCCAATTAATAAGTCCACCTCATTAAAAATAAACGTAATTCTCTTTAATAAAATTATCAACAAATTATATTAATAAAAAAATATTAAAAGCTAAATCAATATCCAACTCTTTTAAAAATCATTCTTTTATAAATCGTTCTTATTTCTTTCAGAGAATTTAATCAAACCTATTAAAATAACCGACCCCAAAATAGGAAACAAATAAAGAACAAAATCTATTTGCCTTTCATAATAATCGGAATAGAAAAAAGGGATAAAAAACTGAAATATAATTCCACCTAAAAAGCTTATTAAATAAACTACTATAAATTTAAAATTCAATATGTTTAAAAACGCAACAAAAAAGCTTACCAAAAAAGAAATAACAATGTTTGTTAAAATCAAATGAGAAAAAAATACTATCATGTTCCCCCTTAAAAAGAACTAATTAGATAAACTAAATCCCGACAAATCCCCAAGATTAATAAGAACACTATAAGCATCATCAACAATGCTGCCCACACCCATAACAAAAATTGCCAAATTATACTTGGGGGCAATATCTTTTGTAAAAAAATCCTCATTTATATGTTTTAGATCAATTGGCCTTTTCTCTTTATCTAAAGAATTGGATTTTTTAATAGATTTTGAAAAGCCTACATATTCTCCTTTATCAATATGGGACCTATATATATTTTTCTTCTCAAGAATAACAGATGAAGAAGTATTCCCATTTTTTACAGTAATGAAAGCCTCACCAGGAACATCCTTTCTTAATTCTCCAAAATTTATTTCAAAATATAAAGGCAATTTACTATCTACCCATTCTTTATTTAATTTAAAAACAGGTTTACCCGAATAAACAGTAGAACTCAAATTTATTTTATAAAACCCTCTATTATTAAATTCACTAACATTGTCAAAAACACCCTTTAAGGCTTCAAAATCTTTCTCTACGCTTTTCTGGAAACTACTTATGTGATAATTGGCACCTTCTGGATAAAATTTGTAATATATGTCAAAACCTCTTAATTTACCAGCTGCTTGATTAGAAAAATAACCCGCTGGTAAAAAAAAAGCTACATAATCTCTTGAAATTCGATTATCAACCTTTTCTGGTGAAGGAAGTATTAAAATATTGTCAAGACCACATCCAAAAAACCCCATACAAAATACAAAATATAAGATAAAAAAAATTATAAAACCTCCCCCAAAAATACAGATTAATTTTGCTTAAGTTCTAAAATTTTATTATTTGCCATATTTATATATAAATTATTTTCATACGGAAACTTAACAATCTCTTCGTATACTTTCACAGCAAGCTCTTTATCTTTTTCCTCAATCAATATTGCCTTACTCAAAAGAGCTCTTACCTTTAAAAAATCCAAACTAGTACTATTGATAAGATCTTCATAAACTAACAAAGCATCTTCTTTTAATCCCATTTTTTCATAAACTGCAGCTTTATTAAGAAAAGCAATTTCACTTTCAATACCTTTTGCCTTAATAACAATATCTAAATCTTTAATAGCCTCATCATACTGTGCTTGACTTTGGAAATAAACAGCTCTGGCTAAATAGAACCTTGAAATAAAATAAGATGAAATTTCTTTTTCCTTTGAAATAAGCTCCCTTATCCTAAGAAATATTTTTTCTCTCTCTTTGGCATCATTTTCTTTTAAATAATCATTTAAATCTTTTTCAAGATTTTCTACTATTTCTCCGCCACTCTTTACATAATCCTTGCCTAAAGAATTATAAAAAACAACAATAATAGACACAAACACAAAAATAATAGCAATAAAGAAAACTAAAAGATTATTTTTAGCCATTATTCATCCCTCTTTAGCAAATTCTCAAATGGCTTGTAAGATTCCTCATCATTGCCCTTAAATAAATAAGAAGAAATTTCTTCTCTTGATCTTTGATTTTCATACTCCCTATAAGAGAGCAGCACTGATTTGTCTTTAGAATCAATACTTGTTATTACCACTTTAAGCTTATCTCCAACGTTTAATTTTTCGAAAGTTTCTAAACTAGATTCTTTTGTATCCCCCAATTGAATTTTACTAATAAATCCCATTATTTTATTATAAACTCTTACTTGAAAGCCTTTTGATTTTTTCTCTACAATCTCAACCTCAATAGTATCGCCTTTTTTATAGCTTTTAGAAAAATCTTCCCAGGGGCTCTCTTCTAGCTGCTTAATTCCTAATCTAACATTTCTCTTTCTCTTGTCAACCTCAAGCACTTTCCCATTCACTAAATCGCCTATCTTGAAATATTCTTCAGGATCAATCTCTTCAAGCCAAGAAATATCAAACTTACTAACATAAGCATCTATACCTTCTTCAATATTTACAAAAGCACCTGTTTTTGTAATATTAGTAACAACTCCTTGAACAACCCTTCCAATAGGATATTTCTCAGTTAATCTCTCCCAAGGATTCTCATTGATCTGTTTAATGCCTAGGGATATTTTTTGATTTTCTTTATCTATCTCTAAAATCTTAACTTCTACAATCTGGCCAAGTTTTATTAATTCTTGAGGACTTTTTACTACTCTTATCCAAGAAAAATTACTTATATGTAAAAATCCCGACAATTCGCTGTCAAGTTCAATAACAGCCCCAAAGGGTAAAATTTTTACAACTTTCCCTTTTACAATGCTATCAATTTTATATTTAACATCTACAGAATCCCAAGGATTTGCTTTTAAGGCCTTAAGAGACAATTCCATTTTGCCTGTTTGTGGATTTATCTTAATAATTTTCAACTTTAACTTATCACCAACTCTAACAAAATCTTCAACATTTTCAACTTGATTAAAGGCAATATTTCTTTTATGCAAAATTCCTGTAACAAAATTTTTAATTTTTACAATCGCACCATATTCTGTAATACGCTCAACCACACCATCAACTACATCTTCTTCATTATAAGAACTAACTAGCTCTATTCTCTTAGCAAGATCTCTTTCTTTTTCTAGGGTGCGTCTATCAAGAATAAGTCTCAAACCGTCTGCTTCGCTTGCTTCAAGAATATAAAATTCAACAACAGACCCTCTTTTTAATTTCTCATCCTTAGATTTAGAGCTTAAATAAAAAGGCATAAAGCCAGAAACATTTTCATTAATTTGAATCTTATAACCATTTGGAAGCTCAACCAGCACCTTGCCTTTAATTATTTTTTTATTTTGAATATATTCATATACTTTATCTTGAAAATTTAAAGAATTAAGCTTTTCAACACTTAAAATAAGACCTAATTCTCCACCTATTCTTACAACGATTGCTTCAAGTCTATCACCAACTTGGGGAACGTTTTCAAATTCTTCAATCTTAATAAAGCCTTCCGATTTATAACCAATATCTACTAGAACATAATCCTTCATAATGTTAACAACTGTCCCAGAAACACGACTTCCAAGTTCTACTCTTTCAAGTACTTTCAAATAATTTTCTTGTAAATCTTTTTGATTTTCCATTCTCACCTCTCTCTTACTTTTTTCAAATTAAACTTTTCTATTATAATATTACACACATCGTCTAATCCTTTGTAGCTTGTATCAAGGTAAAAAACCCCTTTTGATAATTTTAACTTACCATATTGTTTTTTCTTGTCAACATCATCTCTTCTTTTAAGAGTACGCTCTAATTCTTCTAAGGTCTCATTCCCATTTCTTTGCTTATATCGCCTCAAAGCTCGAACTTTAACAGAAGCATCGAGATATATTTTAAATTCAGATTCTGGAAAAACTACAGTAGTAATATCTCTACCTTCTATTATATAATTATCATCGCTAAATTTAACAACCTCTCTTAATTTTTTATTCACAATGTTTCTTATTCCAACATAAGAAGAATAAAAAGAAACTTGAAAATCAATCTTATCGTTTAAAATTTGATTTTCAACATTCTCTCCATTAAGCAAAAAGGCAAAATTATTAAAACTTATATCATTCTCAAGAATCAAATTTAAAAGACTATCCTCACTAATAAAATCGCAACTATTCATAAGAGATCTTTGAGCAATTAAAGTTATTATCCTGTAAAGATGCCCAGAGCTGATAAATTTATAGTTCAGCCTTACGCCAAGCTCTCTTGCAATTGAACTTTTTCCTGATGCTGAAGGTCCATCAATTGCTATTATCATTTAATTTCTCCAGCCTGGATTTTAAACTATTTATCTTAGACAAAGGAACAATTTTTACTTGACCCTCCTTTAAACTATCTAAATTAATATTGCCAATTCTAATTCTATGAATTTTTTTTAAAAAAATATTCTTGCTCAAAAACACTTTTCTTATTTCTCTATTTTTCCCTTCATCTAAAATCAATCTAGCAGAATTTTTATTTAAAATTTCATAAGATTTTAATTTAAAAAATTCTTTTTTTACCTTTATACCCGATTTAAAAGAAATAAGCAAATTTTCATCAATATCTTTTTTTGATTCAATAATATATTCTCTTTCAACTTTTTGCCTTGGATGAATAATATCGTTTGCAAATTTACCATCATTGGTGAATAATAAAAGTCCAGAGCTTTTAAAATCAAGCCTACCAATTGAAAACACACGCTCTTTAAATAAGGGCTGAACCAAAGATATTGCTAACTTTCTTCCATCAACATCAAAATTAGAACATAAATAATTTCTAGGCTTGTTAAGAGCTAGATAAATTCTATTATTAATTTGAAAATCTTTAAAAACAAAAATCTGTTTTTTATAAATTATTCTGTCTCCTAAAGTTACTTTATCCCCAAGCTTAGCAATAGTGTTATTAACTCTTACAAGTTTCTTTCTTATCAGTTCCTCGCAAAATCTTCTTGACCCCACTCCCTTTTCAGCTAAAAAAACGTGAACTCTAGGGGCTTTAAGTGCAATCATTAATTTTACAACCTCGATACAATACTAATTTATTATTCAAATATCCTAAATTTACAATATTAAGCATTTTACACTCAAGAGATACTAAAAAATAAGAAAATCTCTCAAAAGAATAATTATCGGCATTAAAATCTAAAAGAGAATCAAAAATTACGCTACTCTCTTTATTTAAAATAGAAATAATTTTCATCTTTTTTTCAAAAATTTTCAATTCATATTTATTGTAAACAGCTTTAAATTTTTTATCACACAAAAAATTTTTATTAATAACTTTTTTCTTCAATGTACCAGACTTTCTCTTCAAATTTTTCTTTTTATTATTATCATTAGCAGTAGCATTAATATTTTTAATAAAATTGCCACTATCGCCAAAAATAAACTCTTCAATAATTTTTGAGTCATAGAATTTAAAATTTTTCGCTTGGTTTAATTGTAATTTTTCATTTTCTCTATTCTTGCTATAACATATTAATCTTTCCACAACTTTGCGCTCAGCTTTATCTTTGCATTCAAACTTCAGTGGGAATAAAATTTGAGTTTTCCAATAAAACAAATTATTAGCAAGATAAAAAAAATCGATCAATCCCCTAATACTTATATTAAGATCACCTGAAACAACTATAAATTCTTCAATTATTTGATTTAAACTCAAAGTTCTCAAAACATGCCTATTCATACTAACATATTCAAAAAAAAGCTCTATTCCGCCTGTAAAATTATCAAGGCTGATAGAGTAACTACCCAATTCAGACATTTAAATTTTCCATATTACTCAGATTCATCTTCTTTAAATTCAATAAAATTATCATTCTCTTGATCAAAATTATTAAAAATTATTTTTCTAAGCCTCTTATCCAAATTATTTGCAAGTTCTACTTCTTTGCTAAGATACTCAATAACACTCTCTCTCCCCTGTCCCAACTTATTATCTCCCAATGAATACCATGAGCCTGTTTTTTGTATTAAATTATGCTTAATAGCAGCATCTAAAATGCCAGCTTCTCTTGAAATACCTTTCCCAAAATAAATTATCAATTCTACTTTACGAAAAGGTGGAGCAACCTTGTTCTTTACAATCTTAACTCTAATCTTATTGCCAATAACATCATCGCTTGAGCCCGATCTAGTTACTTGTTCGATCTTTCGAACCTCAAGTCTAAGAGATGAATAAAATTTTAAAGCATTCCCACCGGTAGTGGTCTCAGGATTGCCAAACATAACACCAATCCTCATCCTTATTTGATTAATAAACATAATGCAAGTATTGGATTTAGAAAGTATACCGGTAATCTTTCTAAGAGCTTTGCTCATTAGCCTTGCTTGAAGACCAATCTGAGAATCTCCCATTTCTCCATCTATCTCTAATTTAGGGGTTAAAGCCGCTACAGAATCAACTACAATCAAATCAACACCACCACTTCTGATTAAATGCTCAGCAATCTCAAGAGCTTGCTCTCCGGTATCAGGCTGACTAAGCCAAAGTTCTGCAACATTAACACCTAAAGCTTTTGCATAAACAGGATCAAGAGCATGCTCAGCATCAATAAAAGCAGCTATCCCACCTTCTTTTTGCACCTCAGCAATCGCTTGAAGAGTTAAAGTAGTCTTGCCAGACGACTCGGGGCCAAAAATTTCTATTATGCGCCCCCTAGGATATCCGCCAATGCCGAGAGCCTCATCTAATACAATAGATCCACTTGACATACTTTTTATACCTTGTCCAACAGGAGATTCCCCCATCTTAATAAGACTTCCCTTTCCAAAAGCTTTTTCTATTTGAACTCTTGCAAGCTCAATAGCTTCCTCTTTACTTGCCCTTTCTATGCCAACAACAGCTTTTTCTCTTTTTTCCTTTAACTTTGACATTCTTAAATTTTTCCTAGCTAAATTTTATGGGTTCTATTTTTTTTACAAAATATTTAAAATTAGTATTATTTATAACAAAATTAAGACTATCCCCTTCCCTAGAATCAAGCAAATTTTCTCCAAAAGGCGATTTATATGAAATAATGCCTTCATCGGGGTTTGATTCCCAAGGCCCAAGTATTAAATAAGATTCATCTTTGCCTGTAACTTCATTTAAAATGACAACCTTGGTCCCAAAACCAACAACAGAACTTTGAAGATCCTTAGTATCTATAACTTTTGCATTCTCTATTTCCAGCATTAAGGAGTTTAATCTTTTTGTCAAAAACTGTTGTTTTTCCTTAGCAGAATGATATTCGGCATTTTCTTTTAAATCACCAAGTTCACGAGCTTTTCCAATTTCTTTTGAATTTTCTGGAATTTCAACTTCCTTTAAATATTTAAGCTCTTTTTGTTTTTTATTCAAAGAGCTTAATATGGTTAAAAATCCAATTTCCATTCTCTCGCCTGCAAGTTGCATCTTTTCATCTTCAAACTCAACCGAATCAAATAATTGTCTTATTATAGATTTAATCTCTAAAAGATCCTTTGGGGGGAAATCTTTTACATAAAAACAAGTCATATAAACTCTTTTTGCAAGTTCTTCATCTCTCACGACCTCTAAGACCGATTTAAGATATCCATCTTTAACTAAAAGATTAATTACCATTTTATAAATTCTTTTACTTGCAACAGAATTATTTTTATTATTAATTTTGATAACACTATCTGTTAAAATTTTAATCAAATTGGACAAAAGATCCGAATCCGAATAACTCAGCTCTATAGAATAAGCTTTACAGTGCTTCAAAATCCAAATATAAGCATCTTTATAGATCTTATAATTTTTTATAACATAATTAAATAATTTTTCCACCTCTCTGGGATCTTCTTTGTAAAGTGATTCAACCAATCTCTTATTAACAGAATGAGGAAAAAGTTCTTTGTAGTATAAAATCCAATTACTAAGTTCTTCTTTAATTAAAACAACTAATTCTTTTTTAATTTCTGCATTCAAAATTGAATCAAAAAGATCCACTATTCCTTTTGGATACTCTTTTAAAAGAGATTCTAAATTAACATCTTTTTCTATATTAACTTTTGATGACAATTCTTCAGAAAAATTACCTAAAGATTTAAGAATAACGTAAGAACTTACAACATGATGATCAACCTTTGTAAAATTGTTAACATAAATTAAAAAATAGTTAAGCATCTCTTCTTCAATATGCAAATCCTTAACAATTCCCTTAACATTGCAATAGTTTATAAATATCTCGTATCTTTTATAAAAATCTTTCTCAATCTTAAATTTATCATACATTTTTTCATTCAAATTGGAAGATCTCTCATTATATATATAACAATCAAGCTTGCCAGAATCCATAACAAAATGGGGATTATCCTTTAAAATTTGCTTTGCTTTCAAGCTCCATGAATTCCACGAACTTTGAGTCATCAAGCTTGGCACTAACTCTTTTTTTATTCCCTTTAAATCAATAGCTTTATAACTTTTTATAATAACCTTTATGGCCCACTCAATATCTTTTTTTACTCTATCTGCAAGTTCTTCTTTAGGTGTTACAGCCTTTAATACTCTAATATCCTCTCTGCTAAGGGGAGATAAAGCCGACATGGCCATATCAAAACCAATAAAATGACCTCTTTTGGAAACAAAATCAACCGTAATGCCGTTATCATTTACATCTCTTACTATTCCAACAGACCAAGTCTGATGATAAACAAAATTACCCTTTGCAAAAAACAAATATTTTTCAAAGTCTAAATATACATCAACAAAATTTTTATCTAAGTTTTCAATATCAGACTTTACAAGATAATCCTCAATATTTTTAACATCTTTATATCTTTCTCTTAAAAATTTAACTAAATTTTCTCTTGCCTTATGATTTTTGTTATCAAGTTTTAAAATGCCTTTTAAAATTTCTATTGTCTCGTCAACATTGTCAGTCAAAGAATAATGATCAAATAAATCCTCATAAAGAACTATGGCCTTTTTAAATCCAAGATCTTTTTCAATTTTTTGCAAAATAAGCAAAAAAGAATCAAAATCATCTGAAACATAATGAATAAGCTTGGCCCATACTTCTCTGATTCCTGACATTTGTTTTTTATCAATAAAACGATAAATAGCTTTTCTAAAATAGAAAATTGATTTTTGCAAATCAATAGTTTCATAATAAGTAGCAAGTTGCCTAACAAACACAGTGTCGTCAATATCTGCTTCAACAATTCTAGTCCAAATACCTGGAAGCTTATCATTTTCATTGTTCTGAGCATATATTTTTGCAAGAGTATAAAGAGCGTGCTTATTCTCAGAAATTAAAAGCATTTCATTACATATATGCTCAACAAGAGCCCATTTTAAATTTTGAGAAAACAAATCAATAACAGCAAGTAAATTCATATCATTTAAAGGTCGCCTACTATATATAAGCATTCCAGAAATATAAAGACCTGCTATGCTTTTTTTAACGTCCTTTAAATGCCTGCCACAAATATCAAGCACATCCTCTGTTAACCCCTCATCAATTATATTATTTATTAAATCATCCAATTCTTTTATTTTGGCAAGAGAATAATTATTAACAACTATTCTTGTCCACTTATCTTCTTGTAAAATACTATCTAATTTCTCTATGGTAGTAACATTAGACATTAAACTCTCCTAATATCGATTTTTTAGCATCAAGCAACTAATTTACATACTGTTGATAAATACCTAGGTCTATTTCTTTTATGTATAACAAAATCTCATCAATACGTGCTCTATCTTCTTTTATCCTTACATAATGATCAATAAGCCAAAAATATTTATTAATAAGCCTTGGAAGCAATATGCTCTCATTTATTGATCTATAAGACTTTTCTTTAAGCTCATTGCGCAAACTGTAAACAGACTGCTTTAGCTGTCCAAGCTCTATAGGCCTTAACTCTCTTTTAATATTAAAAACACCATTAAGAGAGCCATAAACAGGAATCCATTCTTTTATAAGATCATCTGAAATATTTCTGTCAGACTTAATAAGATCTATTAATCTTAAAATCATATCAGACTCAAGAGAATATATATCTATCTTTTGAGGATTAATAAAAAAAGCCTCTCTGAATAATACTTTAGCTTCTTTAATTTCATCAACCAACGCATAAGAATCAGCAAGCTCTGCAACAACATCTGAGTTATCTTTAAAATCTCCTAATATTTGCAAAAAAACATTGATTGCTCTCTCGTAATTTCCCATACCCTTATAAGACTTAGCAATTTTTATTAAAAGGTCCAAATTTTCTGGATGCATTTTGTATATATTTTTATATATATAAAGACAGGTCTGAAACACAAAATATTTTATAGAATTGCGACCTTGCAAAAAATTACAACCCATCTTTTTCAAATATCGTCCTGCAAAATTATTCCACTCTCTTATTAAAAATTCTGCCTTTTCATAATCTTGCCCTATTCTATCAAGGCTTTCAACTTGACCATTCCAATACACAGAACTTTTCAAAGCTGTTAGAATTTCAATATTATCAAAATCAAGAGAATGAGCCTCTTCGGATTTTACTAAAGCTTCTTTGAAATTGCCTTTTCTAAAATCTAAATAAATCTCTTTAATCAATTCAACGATTCTTTCTGATGACACATTCCCACCATTTTAAACAATATATACAAACCCCCGTTACACTTTATATAATTATATCATTTATCAATTTTTAGTCAAACAAGAAATTAGGGCAAAATAACAATATTTCATTTATTATTCTTTTAAAATAAAATCTTATATTATAATATTAAAAAGAAAATTGTGGAGTCAAATTCTAGCTATATGGAACCTAATAAAATTATCAACAAGTCTATTTATTACTATAATTCAAAAAAATATTCACAAGCAATAAAACTCCTAGAAAAAGAAATTTTTTTCTACAAAAATTACTATTTGTATCACTATGTCTTAGGAATGTCTTATCTTCGTATCGGGAACCTTGGCAATGCTCAAACATATCTTAAAAAAGCCTACACTTTAAATCCAAGCGAATCAAATATAAAACAGGCTATTGCTATACTTTTAGTAAGCCAGGGCAAAGAAGAAAAAGCTATTCAGATATGGCTTAAAATGATAGAAGAAAATCAAGAAGTAGATCGATCAGAGCTGTCTCTTGAAATTATTCGAAAAAATCCCATTAAAGGTTCTGCCTTTTTTAAAAATAGCAACCTATATGAAAAATTGTTCCCAACAATTAAAGCAATACCCGATAAAAATTCAACAAAGTTAATCATAATAATTATCATAGGGGGGATTGTATTTATTTCAATGTTAGCAATCTATTTTATTTTCTATGAACAAAAAACAACAACATCCGCAAATCTAAAAGCAGAAATAAACAAAAATTTAAACAATATTGCTGCCTACATTGATGACATTAAAATAAATAACAAAGAAAAAATAAAAAATGAAGAAGGCCAATTCATATTAATACTAACCAGCGAGGAAATTAAAAACTCTTTCGAAAAAATCAAAATTTATTTAAAAAAGGGAAAAGATAATTTTGCAAGAGTAGAAATAAATAAAATATTAAATTCAAATGCATCAGAATCTATAAAGCTAAAAGCCAAAAATCTTGCAAGTTTTATCTCAAGGCCAGATTTCATTAGCTTTAATGAACATCTAAACCTAAAAGATATTAAAAAAGATCCATCAATATATTCAAACGTGTATGTAAAATGGGAAGGAGTAGTAAATAATATCGAAAAAAAAGATAACATAATTCAATTTGACTTTTATGTAGGATACAACAAAAATGTACTCTCAGGAATTATCCCCACAAAAACAACCTTTGATATTGATATTGATTTTAAAGACAATGTTGAAATACTTGGACAAATAGAATACAAAAAGAACAAACTTACCTTAAATGCAATAACAATTAGAAAAATAGATAAAAATGAAAATTAATCCTAATATCTTTGCCAAAATTTCAAAAAATAATTAACATTTAAGATTAAAAAGGGGTGCACAACAACTTTTCATTACATTTGATAAGATTTATTGATTCTTCAAAAGAAAGCAGCAACTCTTCTTTTTTTGTCAAATCTCTTACTTTCATTTTATTTTCTTTGTATTCTTCTTGACCAACAAAAACTAAAAATCTTATTTCTTTGCTTAAAGCATATTCTATTTGTTCTTTAATATTTTTACCATTTTTATTTTTAAAATAGACTTCACAAGAAATATTTTTAACCTTGGAATAATCATGATTTCTAAATCTAGTAGCAAGTTCATAATAATAATTTTGCAAAGCACTATCTAAATTTACAATTAAAACTTTAGATCTAGCCTTAGTGACAAATATTTTAATATAACTAAACTTTTCAAGATCAATTATATCCTTTATTCTGTCAACACCAAAAGATCCTCCAACCCCTGAAATTTTTTGAATAGAGTTTGAGAACGAAGAAACCAAATTATCATATCTTCCCCCACTGCAAACACTACCCATATTACTGCCAAACACCTCAGATTCAAAAACAATCCCCGTATAATAATCAAGTCCACGCGATATTTTAAGATTCAAGTTAAAAGAATCTTGAATTTTTAATAAACTAAGATGCTGAAAAACATCTTCTACTCTCTTGATAGACTCATTATCGCCTAAAATACTTTTTAAAGCTTGTATTTTGTCTTTAAAAGTACCTTGCAAACTCACTAAACTTAAGATTGAATCTACCGCTTCTTTTTCAATCTCAAGAAGCAAAGCTTCTTTAACCTTATCAATTCCTATTTTATCTATTTTGTCAATATTTCTTAAAATAAAAATAGATTTTTCTTTAAGTCCTAATTTTTCAAAAAAAGAATTCAATATACCAATATGAGAATAATGGATAATAAATTTTTTATTAATGCCTTCTATAAAATTCAAAAAAATCTCTTCAAGTCCATAATATACAACAGAAAGAATCTCGGCATCGCCCCTAAAAGTGTCCTCTCCAACTATATCAAAATCAAACTGCATAAATTCTCTGTATCTACCCTTTTGAGAATTTTCTCCTCTGAAAACTTTTCCAAATTGAGAACGTCTAAAAGGAAGCTTTAAAGCAGAAATATTTGTAGCAACAAATCTGGCAAAAGGAACAGTTAAATCAAATCGCATGGAAACATCTCTGCCTCCATTATCCTTAAACCTATAAATTTGCTTTTCAGTCTCATCCCCACTCTTTTTTAAAAGCAAATCTGAATATTCAAGAACTGGAGTATCTATTAGGTCAAAATTATAAGAATTAAGAACACTAAATATTTGCCTAACAATATGAATTCGAATCAAAGAATCCTTCGGTAAATAATCTTTAAAGCCTTTTAAAGTTTTAATATCCATCACATTATACCCTCTGCTATATAGTAATTTACTTTTTCAGAATATAATAACATATAATAATATAGATGCAAAAAAAAATGAATAATTTTTTATTTCATATAGTCATAAAATAATTTAAGAGGTCCAAAATTCATGACCAAAAGAATGCTTAATAACACTTATCGAATAAAAACAATATTAACAATATTCTTGGCTATAACTTTGTTAACTATTTACAAATATTTCACACTAATGGCCTTCAATAACAGCCCAGACAACACAATATCTTTAAAGTCAAATGATATTGCCAAAAGAGGAACAATTTATGATAGAAATGGCAAACCAATAGCATTCTCTTCAAAATCCTACTCAATTGGTACAAATCCTCAAAAAATAGAAAATATTGTAAGCACATCTGAAACTCTTGGTGCAATACTTCAAATTAATTCAAGAATTTTAAAGGAAAAGCTTTCCTCTAACAAAGGGTTTTTATATATAAAAAGAAAAATAAAAAGAGAAGAATCAGATTTAATAAAAAGAATTCAAGCTGAAGGCAGGCTTTCAAACATCACTTTATATCCTGATTACACAAGAATTTATCCCTTCAGGAATACCACAAGCAATATTACTGGTTTTGTAGGAACAGATAATCTTGGCCTTGAGGGCATTGAATTTTCCCTAAATAGCATATTAGGAAAAGATAAAACCAAGCAACAATTTTTAAATGAGGAGCCAGAAACAAACAACATCCACTTAACAATAGACATGGATATACAACAAGGTGTTAGCAAAATAGCTAAAAAATACTTTAAAGAAAATAATCCTGAAAGTTTAATTACCTTGGTAATGAACTCCCAAAATGGAGAAATATTATCCATGGTTCAATTTCCTCAATATGATGCAAACTTTTATTCTAAATATCCTGAAGAAATCCGAAAAAACCTTTCTTCATCTCTAACCTATGAGCCCGGAAGCATTAATAAAATTTTTACAGTTGCAATAATATTAGAAAGTGGAAAATTAAATTTAGAAGAAAAATTTTTAGACAATGGAATATATCAAAAACAATTTCCATCAGGAGAAAAAATTACAATCAAAACATTAAATCCCCCCTATAAACATATCGACTCTACAGAGATTTTAATTTATTCATCAAATGTTGGAATAGCTTACATTACTGAAAAAGTTAGCAATGAATACTTTTATAAAAAACTTTTAGATTTTGGCTTTGGGGAAAAAGTTGGAGTTCCATTTCCCGGAGAAACAAAAGGACTGCTAAATCATTATTCAAAATGGTCAGGACGAAGTAAAGCTACAATTGGATTTGGACAAGAAATAGGAGTGTCAGCGGTTCAAATATTACAAGCTGCAAGCATACTAAGCAATAATGGAATAATGCTAAAACCTAGAATAATAAAAAAAATAAGCAACGATAAAGGAGAAAATATTAAAGAATTTGATAAAGAAGAAATAAGAAAAGTAATATCCAAAAATTCAGCACAAAAAGTTTTAAAAATGATGAGAGAAGTTGTAAATAAAGGTGGAATTCCAAATCTTAAAATTAAAAATCTTGACATTTCTGCAAAAAGTGGAACATCTCAAGCTATTGATAGAAAAACGGGAAAATACTCAGAAGAAGACTATACATCTTCTATATTGGCAATATACCCCACAGAACAACCAAAATATATTATTTACATTGTATACAGATACCCAAAAAAAATAATATACGGAACAAGAATAGCAGCCCCAATGGCAAAAGAAATAATAGAATTTATTGAGCACCAACAAAATACAATAGCATATAAAAAAATTAAAATGCCATCAAAAATCAAGATCCCTAAAGCTGAAACTAATTACAAAAACAAAACATACTTACCAAATTTTATCAACCTTTCTAAAAGAGAAGCAATAGACATACTAAAATACTATAAAAATACTATGAAAATAAAAATAAATGGCGATGGATTTGTTTACAAGCAAAGTATATCCCCCAATACAAAATTAGAAGATATAACAGAGCTTGAACTGTATTTAAAATAATTGGGTTAATTAAATAAATAAATTTTTAATTTCATTTTTATAAAAATTTAAAATATAGCTTCGCTTAATGTCCATTTTAATAGACATTTCTTTACCAACTTCAAATGGTTTTTCTAAAAGAGTAAACTTTAATATCTGCTCAAAAGGCTTAAATCCATTGGCTTTATTGATTAATTTTTTTATTTCATCATTTATGGCCTTAAGAACAATATTATTCGCAATAATTTGACGCCTATTATTAGCATCAAAAATTTTTTGTCCAACACTTTCTAGATATTTATTTATTTCTTCAAAATTTGGAAGAATAAGAGCGCCTAAGAATTTTTGATCTTGCCCTACAACAACTGCTTTTTCTATTAATGCTGATTCTTCAAGCTTAATCTCAATTGGAGCAGGCTCAACATTCTCTCCATTATTCAAAACAATTGTATCTTTTTCTCGACCAATAATTTGAACAACATTATCCTTGGATAATTTTGCAATATCACCCGTGTTTAAAAACCCATCAGAACCAATAATCTTACAAGTTGCTTCTTTGTCCTTGTAATATCCAAGCATTACTTGAGGCCCTTTTACAAACAAAATTCCCTTTCCAGGCTTTTTAAGCTTATTCCCATCAATATCTCTAATTTCAGCAACAGTTCCGGGCAAAATTTTACCACAAGTCCCAATAATCACTTTTTTATGCTTATTAGAAGCCACTCCAGGCGAGGTTTCAGTCAATCCATAAGCATTGGCAAGCTCAATACCAATTGAATTAAAAAATCTAACAGCAGACAATGGCATACTCCCGCCACCAGTAATCCCAACAACAAAATTATTGCCCAAGATCTTATTTATTTTATTAAAAATTAAAACATTCCCCAAAGCCTTAAAAGGAAATGCACAGATTAATCCAAATATTCCTAAAATTTTCTTTATAGGGAAAAATAAACTAAACCCGTTGTCCGGATAAAGCCCCATTACCACCCTATAGCAAATATCGCTAAGAAATGCCGCTTTTACAAAAAAATGAAAAATCATTCTAGAAATAAACGGTTTCTTAGAAACTTCTTTGTAAATATTTTGTCTTATTGCAATCCAAAGCCTAGGAACAGCTGCAATATAATGAGGATTAACATTTTTAATATCATCAAGCATTGCCCTTGGAACAATGGTGGAAAATAAACAAACCATACCCTTGAGGAAAATATTGTAAGAAAAAGACCTTTGAAAGGAATGCCAAATTGGCAAAATGCACATAAATATTTGTCCCACATGCGTATCAACCATTAAACTAAAACTAGAAACCTGATAAAGAAGATTGGCATGGCTGAGCATTACCCCCTTTGGGTGGCCTGTTGTTCCAGAAGTATATATTATTGTTGCCATATCATTAGAATCAACTTTACTTGCAATCTCAATAATTTCTGAATCTTTTCTTAAGGTATCTCCAAATAAAATACAATCGCTATAAGTATAAATTTCAAAATCACTATATTTTAATCTATCCTCTTGGTTTAAATTTTCAATAATAATAAATATTGGCTTTACTGTAAATTTAATTTGAATAAACATATTAAGAAGATTTAAATTTTCTAAAATAACTACACTTGGAAGAACGGAGTTAAAAATAATTTCCGCTTCAAAAAGAGTAACATCAGAACCCTTTGGAATATCAACGGCACCCAAAGATAAAATTGCAAAATCTATCACAGTCCACTCAGCCCTATTCTCAGAGCAAATAAATATTTTATCTTGATGCTTAACATTGATTGACTTTAAAAAGGAAGCAAGCTTTAAAACATTGTTTTTTAAGTCGCCATAAGTAACGTGGGCATATCCATTGCAAACTTTATACATTTGAGCAATTTTATCTTTTTGTTGATCAGCCACTTCAAAAAATGCCTTTGCTATTGACATATAATCCCCCTTTTAACAAAGTTAACATGGTTTATTATATCATTATTAACCATAAATTCATAAAGATTATTTATAAAGCTCTCCTGCTGTAAAAACATACAGAAATCGATCAATTAATAAAAACCTAAAAAATCAAAACAAAGTTTAAAAAAATATTTTAATAAAAAAATAATTGAAAATCTAGAAGTAAATTTCAATTTCAATATTTTAGCAAGTAATATTTTTTTCAAAATAACTAAAACATTAAATATTATCCAATTATTTTCACAAATATAATAACAATGTTTAGGATCTATTTTATCACCTTTAAAACAATCAGTCACTCTTTCTAAAAAATCTTCTTATTTTTTTCTTCAGAAATACAGGAAATATAATTTTCATAGGCTTTAAAATAATATTTATCTGATCATATTTATCTGATTTTACTTGAATACGATGAATAAGCCTATAAAATATATTGACTCTGACTTTAAAAAAAGAATGAAAAGAAAAAATTTTTGTAGCTATTGAAATAAAATAGTAAAATTTATTTTGTAATAAATATTTATCATTTAAAACAAAAAGCCCACAAACAAACTTTGATCGCGTGTCTATAATATTCTAATAACTTTAAAAAAAATTATTAACCACTCCCTTGTTAACCAAAACAGCAAATAAAATTTTACCCTTAAGAATTTCTCAAAACAAAAAGATTAATCCCTTCTGTAGGGTAAGAACGATTCAAATCATCCACAATATCCTTTAATCGCTCAACAATAGACTGATTGGAGGTATAAATAATCAAAATAAAATTTTCTTCAGGCCAAACGCCATTACCATGCTTTTCTCCCTTCTTACCTTTTCCATAAACATTTCCTATCTTAGAATAATATATAGACTCTCCTAACTCTTGCTCTATTTTTTCTATACATTCAAAAACATCAAGCTCTAAAGATAAGTTAGAAACTATTTCAATCCTATAATTATAAAATTTAGTCATATCATTCCCCATCTTCTTCAAATAAATCATCATAACTACTTTTAGTTGAATTATTAATTTTGAATGATTTTTCAACATCTAAATTGGACGTCACTCTTTTTAGCCTAGATTTGAAACTTGAAACATGTTGGAAAAATTTCAAAAAGCATGGGAATAAAAAACAAAGTAAGAAATGTGCTAGCTGTCATTCCGCCAATAAAAGTAAATGCAATTGGTTTTAGAAGTTCATTTCCACTTCCGCTAGAAAATGCCATTGGAATAAGCCCTATTATTGAGGTCAAAGAAGACATTAAAATTGGCCTAAGCCTTGAACGACAAGATTCAATAATTGCTTCTCTTAGGCCAAATCCCCTCTTGATCAATAAACCAGTATAGTCTACAAGAACAATTCCTGTATTTACCACAACACCAACAAGCATAAGCATACCAATTGCAGCAAAAATAGAAAGCTTTTCTCCTGCAAGAAAATGTATAAGCACAACCCCTATTGCCGTTAAAGGAATTGTAAAAATAATAATAAAGGGTTTTAAAAAAGATTCAAATTGAGAAGCCATAATACCAAACACAACAATAATAGCCATCATAATGATTATTTTAAACTGATTCATGATATTTGAAAATTCATTATATTCTCCTTCAACCTTAAGAGTTATGCCTTCTTTATGGGGCACCTTATTATTAATAAAATCTACAACTTTTGCGGTTACTTGGGTTAAATTATCATCTGGAGAAATACCCGCATTAAGATAAATGGTTAAAGCTTGATTTTCTCTGTAAATAGATTCGGCTTTATTGGTTTTTTCAAAGGTGGCTATTGATGAAAAAGGAATTTTAACTCCAGATGAATTTGTAATAAATATTTTTTCTAAATCTTTTAAATTTTTAACATCCATTCTATCAAGCTTAAGAACAATATCATAATTAAGTCCCTTCTCCACATATTGCCCAGCAACAACACCATTAATATTGGCCTTCAACTCATTTAAAATGGTATTCATGTCAATACCATAATTATAAACTAGCGCTCTGTCTATCTCAACGCCAATTTGAAGCTGAAAATCACTTATGCTAAGCCTTGGATTTACAAGTTCGGGAATTTCCTTTTTTAACATGGAAACTAAAATTTTTCCATAATCTTTTATATATTCAAAATCATTGGCCGAAATTTTAATTTTAATAGAATCTCCACCACCTAAAGCATTGCCACTAATGGAAGGCTCAATATTAAATTCAGGATAAAGATTACCAATACGATTCATAATTTTATATTTAATAGAATCGTAATCTACGCTTTGGGTTAAATTATCTCTTGATTCTTCTTTGAGAGGAAACAATACGTTGAAAGTTATTCTATCAGCACGCAAAGTAGCAATAATACTTTTATATCCTTTAGCCTCACTTTTTACAATTTCTAAAAATCTATTAGAATAAAATTTTGCATATTCCAAATTAGTTTTGTGGGGAAAATTTAAATTAATAGTAATTGAGTTCTCTTTCCCTCTAGTAAAAGTTGTCACATCTAACAATAATCCTAAAAGCAAGCTGCCAATAAAACTAAAAAAAACAATCAACCCAAAAATCAATTTGTGATTTAAAACTATATTTAATAAATTGATATACAAAAACTCTAAAAAATAATAAATACTAGCAAAAAAGGCATCGATTTTCCTAATAAAAGCATTCTTAATATTCTTTTGGAAACTTGTGTATAAACCGACATAGTGGCTTGATAAAACAGGAACCAAAAAAATTGCAACTAAAAGAGAAACACCCAAGGAAATAACAATCGTAAATGTAAAGTCTTTGAAAAAATCTCCATATACCCCAAGTTCTGATTTGAAAATAAGAAATGGACCAAAAACACAAATAGAAGTAAAAGTTGAAGATGTAATAGGCAACATCATCTCCTGAGCTCCGAGAATAGAAGACGAAATAAGCTTTGCTCCTTTTTGCCTATATTTGTATATATTGTCTATTACAACAATTGAACAGTCAACAACCATTCCAATCCCAAGTGCAAGACCCGCAAGACTCATAATATTAAGAGAAATATTTACAAAATACATTAAACAAAAGGTCAAAACAATTGCTATTGGAATAGAAATTCCAATAATTATTGTGGCCCTAAAGCTTCTTAAAAAGAAAAAAATAACAAATATTGCAAGCATGGCCCCAAAATAGGCTGAATTTACAACCGTTGAAATGGATGCTTTAATAAAATCAGTACTATCAGAAGCAATCTCCAATTTCATATCTTTAGGCATAGATAATTTCAATTTTTCTATTTCATTCATAACAACATTAGAAACTGCAATAGAATTAGAATCACTACGTTTTTGAACCGACAAAGAAATTGAAGGCAACCCATTATATTCAACATATTCAGACAAATCTTCAAAATCGGTTTTAATATTAGCAATATCTTTGAGTTTTATCTCAATAGGAGATAAATTTATGCCAGAAGAAATGTCGGGTATCTTATAAGCTATGACCACATTACCTATCTCTTCAATTGATTTAAATTTTCCAGAAACTTCAACCAAATATTCCAARTTGTTCTCCAATATATTGCCAGCTGAAAGTTCCAAATTTTGGGATGCTATAATTGAAGATATTCTTGACAAAGAAAGCCCATAAGACTCCAGCCTGTTTTGAGAAACTTCAATTAAAACACGCTTTTTACTTCCACCATTAACAGTAACAATTGCAACTCCATCAAGCCTTTCAAGCCCAGGTTTAATGATTTCATCGGCATATCTTTTAAGCTCAGAAACTGGCCTTACAGAATTAATAACAATTTCCATTACAGGGATGTTTTTAAGATTGTATCTAAAAATTCTTGGGGTCTGTGATTTGCTGGGCAATGAAGATTTTACCAATTCAAGAGCATCTCGAATTTCATTTAAAACCAAATCTAAATCGGTTCCATGATAAAATTCAAGTGAAACGGTGCTGCTTTCTTTGGAAGATACACTATATATATTTTTTAAATTCTTTACCGAACTCAAGCCACTCTCAAGGACTCTAGAAACACTCTCTTCAACTTCTCTAGGAGAAGCGCCAGGATAAACAGTGTGAATACTTATTTGGGGAATGTCAATTCCCGGCAAAAGATCTACTTTTAATCTTGAAAAGGTATACAAACTTATCATCAATAACAATGAAAATAAAATCAACATTGTTATTGGTTTGCCAACTATTCTCTTTACCAACATAACACATCCCCCAACAAATTAAATATTGCTTTCGGCTGAAAGACCCTCTTTGGTATCTACCAAATTTATTAGAGATCCATTAGAAAGAGCAGACATGCCTTCTACTACAATTAAATCATTCTCTTCAACCTCGCCCGAAAGAGCTACAATGTTATCTATTTCAAAAAGCACTGTAATGGGTAACATTTGAACACTCTTACTCTCTAAATCAACCTTAAATACAAATTTTTTGCCCTCTCTCTCAACAACAGCCTCTCTTGAAATCTTAATTACATCTTTAAATCGCTTAGTAATAAGTTTGATTTTAGAAAACATACCAATAATCAGTTTATCTAAATTACTACCAATAGGCGTAAGATATACTTCGATAGTTCGACTTTTAGAATCTAAAATGGGAGATATTTCTGAAACTTTAGCTTTAAACTTTTCATTAGAATAAGCTCCAACCTCAATAATAGCATCATTTCCAACTTTAATATTTGAAATGTATTTCTCAGACACATAGGTTAAAATTTGCTTTGTATCTATCCTTCCCACTACTGCTATGTTGGACTGGGGATTAACTGTTTCACCAATTTTTTTTGTAATATTTAAAATATATCCTGAGATTGGCGCTCTTACAGGACTTTTCAAATATACAGAACCAGGTCTTGAAGGATCAAGAGTTGCAACTATTTGTCCCTTTTGAACATAAGCTCCAAGTTTTATTCTCAAAGAAGTTATTTTGCCCACAGCGTCTGGAAAAATATCTGCCTTAACTTTTGTATCTACATCTCCATTTAAAGACAAATAATCGCTCAAGATTCCCTTTTTAACTTTCATAGCAATTACTGGGAATCTATAGGAACTTTCTTTCTCCTTATCAATATTTTTGTCATCTAGCTTGTTATCACCAACACAAGCAACTAAAACTAAGAATAAAACTAAAAAATATTTTTTTAAATATAAATTAATATTAAAAATCAAATTCATCAAAATACCTCTTAGTCTAATGAATTTATTAAATTTTTATATTCAAGTATAGAATTGGCATAATTTAATTTATCTTCAATGAACTTTAAATCGCTCTGCTTATAAACAAGTTCAATATCATTTAATTTAGAAAGATCCATGACCCCGGAATTAAAAGCATTAAATGCCATTTGATAATTTTTATTCGCTAATTCTACATTAATTTTAGAAGCATCAAGAATCGCTTTATATCTTCTAATATCTTTTCTTTTTTGCACAATACTAGATTTTAAATTCCTGATTTTACCTTCAACATTGTTTTGTAGTATTTTTAGCTGATAGTTGTTATCTTGTATTTTTGTAAAACTCTTTGAAAATGGAAATATTTCAGTTAAACCATAATTTAAACTAAAGGATGCTAAAAATCCAGTTGAAAAGCCCTTGGAATTTTCATGAAATGATTTATAAGGAGAGTAAGAAAATGACAAAGAAAGGCTTGGCAAATAAGTATCTAACCAAAGCGAATCAATGAGCTGCTCGGTCATTTTTAAGCGCATATTCAAATCCTTAATCTCTAATGATTCATTAAAATTTAATGCCTCATTAAATAGAGAAAAATCTATTGTTTCGTCTGGCAATTCTCCAATAATTTCAAAATCTTGATCATGATCTAATCCTATTAATAATTTGAAAATTTCTTTTGATTTTTCAAAATTAATAATATGACCATCCAAATCTGGTTGAGATTTTTTATACTTAAGCTGAGCATCAAGGAAATCTATTTCTGATATTAGTCCATTGTTATAAGCAATTCTAGCTTGTTCAAATTTAAGTTTACTATTTTGTATTTGACTCTCAAAAACTTTCAAAGTGCTCTTTAAAGCTATCAATTGATTGTAAGACTTAAGAACATTTAGCTTGATATTACGAACAGCACTCTCCCTTTCTATTTTTGCGCTTTCATATTCCAACATAACAAGTTGCATTCTCTTTAAAACAGAAGGGGACAAAGAAAGATTAATCCCAACTCCAAACCCAAAACCCCAATAATCTCTTTCAAGCTCACTCAAAGCAGAAGGATTTCTACTAAGTGTAGAGCTAAGGTTAACATTTGGAACAAAAACATTCCATGCATTATTTTTATAAAGTTTTTTTATATTTTCTTTGTACAAAGCATTTTCTGAATCCAAGCTATTTTCTAAAGCCATATTTACAGCTTGCTTGGGGGATATTTGAATAATTTCAGCAAAAGAAAAAGAGACAGTAATAAAAATTAAAAAAATTTTTTTAATTTGAAGCCCCCTTATAATAAAAATCAAAACTTTAAAGTTATAAAACTTAATTAATATTTTCAATTCATTTGATTAATTATTATAATATAATACAATTCTAAGTATGAACATTTTTAAAATTTTATTTATCTTAAATTATGCTCTTATTTTTCTAATAAAAATTTACCAAAATACTTTATCTAAAATATTTGGACTACAATGCATATACAAACCTACCTGCTCAAAATATTCAATTGAATGTCTTAAAAAATACAATTTTTTAACGGCTTTAATATTAATGACACTAAGAATAATAAGATGTAACGCATTATTCAAAGGGGGAAACGATTTTACTCCTAAATACAAACCCATTTTAGAATCCTTAAAAGAATTTAAAAAAAGATTAATCAAATAAGGTCTTATATTTTTCTGGAACCCACGTCTTTACAATCTCTTTATTCTTTTCAACAAATTCAACCGCATTGCGGTATTCTTTGCCTGGCTCTTTATCATTTTTATCCATTAAGGGCAATATTAAATCATCGCTCCAATAAAAATGATCAAAAACATAATATGCATCAAAATCATCATTTTCAAGACCAAGTCTAACAAGAGTATGCACGCTCTCAATTCCCCCCATAATTAAATCAGGATCATCAAGAAACTTAATATCATACCTAGAAAAAGCCCAATGAGGCTTCCACAAAGGAACTAAAATCCATTCGTTTCTCTTTATTGAAGAATCTAAACTTGCAAGCATAACACTCTCACTTGAAGGAACTAGCTCATACTCTTTACTTAATCCATAATAATTAAGCGCTTGTTCTGTAACAATTTGAGTTCCCGCACCAGCATCTATGCCAATCATTTTGTTTTTAAACTTATCACCTTTACCCTTAAGCTCACTAATGCTGGAAATTGGAACATAGCTTGGCACCACAAAACCTTGAATGGTTCCTTCATAATTTGCACCAAGATCAACAAACTTTGTTTTCAGTTTTTCATAATAAAATTTATCGGCTGTAGGAACCCAAGAAGACACCGTACCGTCTATCTTTCCAGATGCTAAGTATTGATACATTATAGACGTAGTAACTGAAAATATTTCTGCATTGTAGCCCATTTTCTCAAAAACAACCTTTAATACATTTGTAGCTGCCGTTTCTCCACCCCAATTCACATATCCAATTTTTACCGATTTTAAATTCTTTGAACTCTTTTTTTCATCACAAGACAAAAACATAAAAATAATAAAAAATAAAAATAATTTATACATAAAATATCCTCCTTATTTATTATAGATTTCTAAGAATCTTTTAAATTTATTCTCTTTCTTTCCACCATAATGATCTGTGTTTAAATAGCTAAATTTAATAAAGATAGATTGCATAATCCTATCTAAAATAATAGCTATAATAACAACTGCTAATCCAGATATTAAACCCTCACCAAAATTTAATCTTTCTATAGAGTAAATCACAGTTCTGCCCAAACCAGACGATCCAACCATTGCAGCAATTACTATCATAGATATAGCCATCATTATTGACTGATTAATACCTTCAATTATACTTTGAAGAGAAAGGGGAAGTTGAACTTGAAAAAGAATGCGCAAATTACTACTACCAAAGGACTTAGCTGCCTCTATTACCTCATCTGAAACTTGAACAATTCCCAGCCTTGTATATCTAATAACAGGGGGCATAGCAAAAACTATTGTAGCAAAAATAGCAGAAGCTGTACCCATTCCAAAAAAAGGAATAGCGGGAATCAAGTAAATAAAAGGGGGCATGGCTTGCATTAAATCTAGAATAGGTTTCAAAAAAACATAAAATCTTGGGAAATATCCGCCCAAAATACCTATAGGAATTCCCAAAATAACAGAAACTAATACAGAAACAAATATAATAGCTATTGTATCCATTGAAGCTTCCCAAAGATTAAAATACAAAATAAAAAAGAATCCGGGTAAAATTAAAAATATTAACCTCTTTTTTAAAAAAACAAAACTTAGCAAACATACAGTCAAAATAAAAAGAAGTGGGTTAACAAAAAGAAATAAATTTTTTAAATTTTCATATAAAAAAATTATACTTTTAGAAAAACCTACTCCATCAGAAATTGAAAAATTATCAACCAAAAAATCAAAAAAATTATCTATTTTTAATATAAAAAAATCTTTAGTCATAAATTCCTATCTTGATAATAAATAAGAGATTTCATTTAAACTAATATATCCGACAACAGTTCCCTTTTCTTTTATTATTAAATAATCTTGCTTATTTAAATATTCAACAATTTTTTTTATCTCATCGTTTAGATCTAAATTTAAAGATACAAGATTATCATACCTTTTGTTAAGAGCTTTGTCATACAAACTAAAATTTTCACCTTGACATTTAATAATAACATTTAAGCCATTATCACCACCAGAGTTTAAATCAAAATCATCTTTTAAAATATCTTTTATTTTTAAAATATTTAAAACAGGTAAATTTTTAATAAAATCAGATATAAAATCTGTACTAGGATTAGCTAAAATTTCCAAAGGTTTGCCAACTTGAATAATTTTTCCATCTCTCATAAAAGCAATTCTATGTCCCAATTTAAAAGCTTCATTTAAATCATGGGTAATAAACACAACTGTTTTTTTAAGCTTGGCTACTAGCCTCAAAAGTTCTTCCTGCATTTCTCCTTTAATTAAAGGATCAAGTGCCGAAAAAGCTTCATCCATTAAAAGAATATCTGGATTAACCACCAATGCCCTTGCTATTCCAACTCTTTGTTTCATTCCTCCAGAAAGCTCATTAATATACTTATATTTTGAATCTTCAAGCCCCACAAGATTTAATACCTCAATAGCACGTTCTTCTCTAATCTTTCTGGGGATATGCTTAACCTCAAGTCCATATGTAACGTTTCTTAGTACATTCATATGGGGAAAAAGTCCAAAATTTTGAAAAACCATTGCAAATTTATCTTTTCTTAAATTAGAAAGATCTTTACGATTTATAGCATTCATTTCCATATTATTTACCAAAATAGATCCTGAATCTATTTTATAAATACCATTTAAACACCTGACTAAAGTAGACTTGCCACAGCCCGACATACCCATAATAACTAAAATTTCATTTTCATAAACATCAAGATTAATATTGGCATTTGCAATAAAAATAGAAGATTCTTTGTAGATTTGCATTCTATCTTTGCCATCTTCATAGTCTTTTATAGCTCGACTTATCTGCTTTTTGTTAACATAATACGAAAATACTTTATAACAATCTTTAATTTTAACAGCAACCCTACTCAAAGCAAACTCCTCAATAAGCCTGCATTATGCTTTATAACACATCATTATAAATTATACTAAAATTATTAAATTTTTGCCGATCTGAAATAAAAAAACAAAAGATCCTTTAAAGGATCTTTTGTTAATACAATTTATACCAATTAAACTAGAATTTTATCTAAGCAATGACAAAACATATTGGGGAACTTGATTAGCCTGCGCAATCATTGCCATTGCAGATTGTGTTAAAATACTATTAGTTGTTGCTGCTACAACCTCATCTGTCATTGTAGCATCTTTTATTTGAGCATAAGATGCTTTTAGATTTTCAATTGCATACTCAGTACTATTCTTTATAGATTCAAGTCTATTTTGGAAAGCACCTAAATTTGCCCTTTGATCACTTATCATTCTAATAGCATTTTCAATTTTAGCAAGTGATGTATTAGCATCAACTGTAGTTGTAACATTAACAGGAGAATTAACTCCGCCTTGAGAAGGTGCTGTAGCAGGTGCTGGCTGTTGAGCTCCTTCCTGTTGAACACCCTCTTGAACCGGTGCAGCCTGAGCAGTTTGAGCTCCCTCACCAGAGAAAAGATTTGCAACATTAGCTGCATAAATATTTACAGCAATAGCTTCATCTTGGTTTGCTCCAACATGAACTCTTAAAGTCCAAGACGCTTGAGACCCTGAAAGTGATGCTGGTGTGTTAATTTTTGCAGGCTGCATTCCAAGCTCTTCAGCTGTTCTTACATTTTGAGAAGCAGATTTGTTTGATAACATGTGCATTTGGTTATATTGAGCTTGATCAGCAATTCTATTAATTTCGTCTGTAAGTTGCTCTATTTCAATTTGTATAGAACCTCTGTCTGCATCTGAATATGTGCCGTTACCTGATTGAACTGCCAATTCCTTCATTCTTACTAAGACTTTTTCTACTTCATTTAAATTCCCTTCTGTTGTCTGAATAAAATTAATAGCCTTTGAAGTATTTCTAGAAGCTTGTGACAAACCTCTTATTTGAGCATTAATCTTACCAGAAACTCCCATGCCAGCAGCATCATCAGAAGCTCGATTAATTCTGTACCCACTAGAAAGCTTTTCTTGAGTTTTACTAAGATTAGCAGCGTTAATGCCATTATTTCTTGAAGCATTAATAGCTGATGTATTATGATTGATAATCATATATCATTCCTCCATGATAAAATTTAAATTTCTGACTTTGGCAAATCCTTTTGCCTGTTAAAAAGAATAGCACAAAAATTAAAAAAAAAGAAACGCAAATAGCAATAGCATTAAAAATAATTATTATTATTTATTTCTTTGATTAAAATCAAAAGCCTTTAATGTATTTTCTTGATCTTTCATGCGCTTAACGGTAAAATCCAAGGTATTAAGTTCACCTTCCACTTTTCTCTCTCTATCTTCGTACTTCTTTTTATAATCTTCAACTTTATTTTTTTGATTAAAAATTTTCAAGTCGTAATTCTTTATTTTATTATAAATAACTCCTCCGGAAGCCACAAGAGGCGACAGACAATCTCCTAGCATTTTAGCAATTCCATTATCATACACTCTGTCACCATTAAGATCATATAAAAAAAGCTCTCTAACATTATCAATATTATTACGAATTGATTCATCAAACTTTTTCTCATCAAGTCTTAAATATCTAGAAAGTCCACCAGAAGAAGAAATGGAATTTGTAAAAACTCCCATCTGATTAATTATTGAAAAATTAGGATCACTAGTAACATAAGGCTTAAAAATTATTGACTCTAGCTTGGACTTAAGATTTTTTAATAAAAATTCAGACCTTAGAATACCTAAATTTTTATAAGCCTCTTCTTTTTGAGAATCACTAAGATAAGTTAGCTCTTCAACTATATTAGACTTTTGATTATTAGGCTGATCTTCATTAGAGCTTACAATATTAATCTCAGCAAGAACCTCATTATAAGCACCAATAAAATCTAAAAGAACCCTCTTAATCCCCTCATAATCAGGTTCAATTTTAGCCTCAACCATATCACTTGAGGGTTTTTTTAAACTTAATGTCACATTTGGAACCAAATCATTTATAACATTTGAATCTCTCTCAACATCTACTCCATCAAATTTAATTTTTGCATTTTCAGCAAAACTTTTAGCATTTATTGGCAAATGACCATCTCTATTTTTTGGATCAAAAATTTCAACATTGCTAATCACAATTACTTTATTATTTGCTTTATTTTCAATATTTATTTCTTCCAAATTAGAAAGAGCTCCAACATCAACTTCAACTTCTTCAAAATTATTTGAAATATTTATTAAAGGAAGCTCCAAAGAACCTTCCTTGCTACATATTTTAACCATATTCATTTGAATATATTTTTTTTCCAAAGGGGTTTTTAAATCAGATCCAAGATCAACTACACTATCTTCACTCTCAACTTTTGCATCCTTAAATGTAGCCCCTCCGGGATTAAAAATAATCTTACTATCAGGCTCTTCCAAGCCTGTATCAAAATACTTAACTTCAAATTTAATCTTACTCCTAGATGTAATTTCAATATCTTCAGGAATTTCAATTGATACTTCTGAAAGCGGATTTAAAACAAGACCATTGTTCTCAAAAGCAAGTTTATTGTTGCTGCTAGATTGATTTACAACAATATCTGAAAGATTAGGATTAAAATTGGTTTTAAGCTCACTTAAAATTCCAATTTGCTTAGCAAAAGACAATCCCTCCCCTTTGATAACAAGCTTGTTTTCTTTGCCCTCCTTTAAGGATTGCAAAACAAAACGACTATTTCCATTTTTATCACTTTTCACTATTTTTGCAGATAAAAAGCCCTTTCCCTTGTTATTAATATCCTTCACAAGTAAATCAATGTTGCCATTACTTTTTACATTAATTTCTTTCTTGCCAACTAAAAATATATAATCTCCCTCTGGGATTGTAACTTTTTTAGGATCAAAATTTGAAGACAAAAACACATCAGCTGACGCTATTTGATCAACAATTAATTTATGAGTCTCATTCTTAGATCCATATCTAGTAGACAAAGTTAAAACTTCGCTATTACTAGAATTTCCTGACATTAGATTAAAAGGACTGTTGAGTGATGTAAGTTCTTTTGCAAGAGAATTTAAAGTAGAGATTTTTCTATTAATTAACTGCCAGGCACTTTTCTCTTGCTCTAAAGATTCAAGTTTCTTAAAAGAAGAATCAATTTTAGCCTTATCGGACTTAAGCATGGATTCACGAATTTCTTTAGTATTGTACTTACTCTCAAGTCCAGGAACAAAAAATCCTGATGCCAAAATATTGCCCTCCGGGGTAAATTATATCATTAATAAAATTGAAAACAAAATATAATGTATAATTAAAAAAATAAAATAAATTTTAAAAACATGAATTCTTAAGCATCCAAACACTTTAAAATAAAAAATATAAGCTTTAAAAAAGATTAATGCTTATAGTAAAATAAAATAAATAAAAGGAAAATAAAAAATGCCAAATTTTTGCTTATTTAACTCAAAATCCGTTTTAACTGGAAATGATAAAATAGATAACTCAGCGGTTCTAATTAAAGATAATAAAATTTTTGATATTGTAACGTCTGACAGACTTAAAAAAATGGATCTCGAAGAATACCAAATGATTGACACAAAAGGCAATTATATAACTCCCGGACTTTACGACAATCATATTCATGGATTTCACGGTCATGGGACAGACCAGTGTTCAACAGAATCGATACTTAAAATGTCAGAACATTTAGCACAATACGGTGTAGTAGGATTTTTACCAACCCTTTACCCAAGACCAATAGATGAAATGATTAAAACAATAAAAGCTTGCATAGCAGCAATTGGTAAAGAAAAGGGAGCTAAAATTTTGGGACTTCACCTTGAAGGACCATTTTTCTCTCCTGAAAAAAAAGGAGCTCATCCAGTTTCTTATCTTCATGAACCTAGTATTGAAGTTATGCAAAAACTAATAGATGCAGCTGGTGGAGTATTTACAGGATCAAACGGCAAAAGAAAAACACATATAAGCACAATGACTGTTGCTCCTGAGCTTAAGGGTATGAGAGAGCTTGCAATATTTTGCCTTGAAAACAACATAAACCTTCAAGCGGGACACACAAATGCAACATATGAAAACATGATAGAAGGATTTCAAGTTGGAATACTTCATACAACCCATTTTTTCAACGCAATGTCAAAACTTGACCACAGAAATCCAAATGCAATAGGAGCGGTGTTAATACACGGCGATGTTTCTTGCGAAATTATTGCAGATGGCCACCATATACACCCAAAATTAATTTTAATGCTTAGAAAGCTTAAAGATATAAGTAAAATAGTCCTTGTAACTGACGGACTTACTCCGAATTGTCAAACTTGTGGAAAACTAATTGCAAACGGAGACGAAGTTTATATTGCAGAAGATGGATTATTCCATAGCGTGAAAAGCAACACAATAGCTGGATCAACACTCACAATGATACAAGGTCTTAAAAATTTAATAGAATTTGGTTTCAGCTTAAGCGATGCTGTTCAAGCAAGCTCTTACAATCCAACAAGAATTCTCAATATTGATAAAAAGGGCTTAATATGTCATGGATATGATGCAAACCTCAATGTCCTAGATAAAGATTTTAATCTAAAGTTAACAATGATAGAATCTAAAATAATTTTTAACAATCTCTAACTTTAATCAATTTTAAGGAGATCTCAATGAGATTAATAATCAGACCCACATACGAAGACATATCAAAATGGGCGGCTAATCATGTAGCACAAAAAATTAATGAATTTTCCCCAACAAAAGAAAATCCATTTATCCTTGGACTTCCAACAGGAAGCTCTCCGATTGGCATGTACAAAAACTTAATTGAATTAAATAAAAATAAAAAAATTTCATTTCAAAATGTCATAACTTTTAATATGGATGAATACATAGGAATTGAAGAAAATCATCCTGAAAGTTACCATTCATTTATGTGGAACAATTTTTTTTCCCACATTGACATTAAAAAAGAAAACATAAATATACTAAACGGAAATGCTTCAAATCTCAAAAAAGAATGCGAAGAATATGAAAAAAAAATCAAATCTTTCGGGGGAATAATGCTTTTTGTAGGGGGAATAGGCCCCGATGGTCACATTGCTTTTAATGAGCCGGGCTCCTCCTTAACATCAAGAACAAGAATTAAAACTTTAACCCAGGATACAATTATTGCTAATTCAAGATTTTTTGAAGGCGATGTAAACAAAGTTCCCAAAAATGCACTAACTGTTGGAATTGGAACGATCATGGATTCACAAGAAGTTTTAATAATAGTAAATGGACATAACAAAGCAAGAGCATTAAAGCATGCCATTGAAAAAGGCGTTAACCACATGTGGACAATTAGTGCACTCCAACTACATAAAAATGCAATCATAGTATCTGACAAAAATGCAACTTACGAATTAAAAGTTGGAACAGTAGAATACTTTAATGATATAGAAAGAAAAAACTTTAATAATGACTTAAAATAAATTGCTTAAAATTTTAAAGTAAAATACTAAATATAGAATTGAAAATCTTTATAAAGTAAAGGCTAATTAATCACTTCATTGTAAACTTTTGAAACTTCTTCCCAATTTAAAGCCTTTAAAAATGCATCAACATATTCAATTCTTCTATTTTGATATTTAAGGTAATAGGCATGCTCCCAAACATCAATACCTAAAATCGGCTTATAAGAATTCATCAAAGGACTATCCTGATTAGGCATTGAAATCACTTTAAGGCCACTCTCAGGACACAATACTAACCATGCCCAACCACTTCCAAAAATTTTCATTGCAGTATCTTTCAAATTGGCCTTAAGAACGTCTAGGCTTCCAAAAGCTGCATTAATATCATCTTTAAACTTTTCAAAAAGATTGTCCTTGTTTCCTGGCCTTAAAGTTCTAAAATATAAAGTATGGTTAGAATAACCACCAGCATTATTTCTTATTAAAGTTTGAAATTCTTCTGGAAAATCATGAATATTTTTTAATATGTTTGACACATCTGTTAAATGAATTTTCCCCATTTTTTCCAAAATAGAATTCAAATTCATTACAAAACCATTATGATGCTTGCTATGATGAATTTCCATAGTTTTAGCATCAATATAAGGCTCAACAGCATCATAATCATAACCAAGTTCTGGCAGCTTAAACATAAAAACCTCCTGTTTTAACTTTTGCCATGACAATTTTTATATTTCTTCCCACTTCCACAATAACAAGGCTCATTTCTGCCTATTTTAGGAGAACTTCTAACCACTTGAACATTAGAAGCGCTTTTATTCTCATTAATAACAATTCCAGAAAGTTCTTTATGAATTGGTTTAACATTCCTAGACTTCTTTGTTGACTTAAAATCGGAAGAATTGCTATCCAATTTTAATTGAAGAACACGCCTTATGGTAGAAACTTTAATATCTTTAATAAGCTCGCTAAATATTGAAAATCCCTCTTCTTTGTATTCTGTGATTGGATTTTTATTGGCATAAGACCTTAAATAAACAGCCTCTCTTAAAGAGTCTAAATTTGCAAGATGTTCCTGAAATTTAAAATCAATATTTTTCAAATATTCATATCTTAAAAATCCATTAAAAAGATCTCTACCAATCAAATTTTCCTTTTCATCTAAATTTGCTTTTGCTATTTGCATTAGCTTAGCCTTTAAATCAAGAGAACTAATATTTTCAATAGAACCAAGACTCTCAAGCATATAAGCAAAAATTGAATTTACTTCATTTAAAAAAACATTTGAAACCGTGCTACTTTTTGTCCCTTCAAGCAAAAAACTAAGATATTCTTCTAAAGCAACAAGAATACGATCCTTAATAGCTGTATCTTCAAGAATGGAGTTTCTCTGAGCATAAATAAAATCTCTTTGTTTTGTAATAACATCGTCATACTCTAACAAATGCTTTCTAATTTCAAAATTTCTGTCTTCTACTCGTTTTTGAGCATTAATCAAAGATTTAGTTAAAAGAGAATGTGTAATAGGCTCTCCTGTTGCCATTCCAAGCTTACCCATTAATGATCTTAGGTTGTCCCCAGCAAAAAGGCGCATTAAATCGTCCTCAAGGGACACATAAAATCTTGAGCGCCCAGGGTCACCTTGTCTTCCACTACGCCCACGAAGCTGATTGTCTATTCGCCTTGATTCGTGACGCTCACTACCAATAACATAAAGCCCACCAAGACTTTTAACCTCATTATAGTCTTTCAGGTAATTTTCTCTCTCATTTTTAACAGCCTCTTGAAATTCTTCAAGGCTTACATTAGTTCCGATTTTTTTTCTAACTCTGTGCTCAATATTTCCCCCAAGCTTAATATCCGTACCACGACCAGCCATATTTGTTGCTATTGTAACCGCATGTTTTGCTCCAGCTTCAGCAATAATAAATGCTTCTCGAGAATGATTTTTTGCATTAAGAACTTCATGCTTAATCCCTCTGTTTTTAAACATAGCTGATAAAATCTCAGATTTTTCAATAGAAACGGTTCCCACTAAAACCGGTTGGCCTTTTTTGTAAGTTTTGTAAACCTCATCTGTAATCGCATTAAATTTAAATTCTTCCGTATAATAAATAGTATCATCCTCATCTATTCGCGCTAACAATCTATTTGTTGGAACTACAACTACATCAAGATTATATATTTTATGAAATTCCTTAGCTTCTGTATCAGCTGTACCTGTCATGCCAGAAATTTTATCAAACATTCTAAATAAATTTTGAAAAGTAATAGTTGCCATAGTCTTATTTTCATTAGCAACTCTAACTCCTTCTTTAGCCTCAATAGCTTGGTGAAGTCCATCTGAATATCTTCGCCCTGTTAAAACTCTCCCAGTAAATTCATCTACAATCTCAACCCCAGAATCACCAACAATATACTCTCTATTTTTTAAAAAAAGCAAATGTGCTTTTAAGGCTTGAGTCATATAATGAACATAATTAAAATTTGAATCGGTATACATAGACCCACTAATAATGCCTTTAGAAACTAAAAGCTGTTCAAGATTATTAAGCCCTTTGGCAGTAAAAGAAATTCTTTTGGCTTTTTCATCAACAGTATAATCACCATCAAGGTCGTCTATTTCTAAAGGATAATCACCTGTTTTGGGATCCTTGGAACATTCTTTTAAAAAAGATACAAGAGAATTAACTTCAAGATAAGCATTGGTGTTGCCTTCAGTAGGCCCTGAAATAATCAATGGAGTTCTTGCCTCATCGATCAAAATAGAATCAATTTCATCAATAATACAATAATTAAACTTTCTCAAGGATTTTTCATTCAAGTCATAACGCATATTATCTCTTAGATAATCAAATCCAAGTTCATTATTTGTAACATAAGTAATATCTTTAGCATATTGAGCCTTTCTTAGCTCATAATCCATATTAGATAGAACAACCCCCACGCTAACACCCAAAAGATCAAAAACCGGCTTCATCCAATTGGAATCACGTTCTGCAAGATAGTCATTAACAGTAACAATAATAACCCCATCTCCTGTTAAACTATTTAAATACGCCGCTTGAACTGAGGAGAGAGTTTTTCCTTCTCCCGTTTTCATTTCTATTATTTTGCCTTTGTGAAGAGCAAGCCCCGCAATGATTTGCACATCATAAGGCCTTTCTTTAAGACGCCTTCTAGCAGCTTCTCTAGACAGAGTAAAAGCTCGCTCTAAAATATTCTCTAAAGAATTACCCGATTTTAATTCATCTTTAAGCTTTTCTGTCTCCTTTGAAAAATCTTCATCTGCCAACAATAATGCCCAACGCTCAAGCTTATTAATATTTCTTAAAGTCGGAAGATAATCTTTTAAATCTCTTTTACTTTTTGAGCCAATAGTTGTCTCAAGTACTGCTTTTAACATGGTAGGTATTAATTCTCCTAAATAATTGACTTAAAGTCATTTTAAATAATAATATAAAAATATGAAAAAACACTATAAAGCTCTTATATTAAGCTTGCTTTTTGCAATTATATCATGTAATACTAAAACTTTAAACGAATTAGGAGAAGAACAATTTAAAATACCATTTGGAACACTTCCTGGTGCAATAATGCCTCTGAATAACAAATTTACAAATTCAAAATTTGACATCAAAACGTATAACGGGCTAGTGTACATTGCAGAAATAAAAACAAATAAATTAATGATTTTCAACTCATACGGAAAACTAATACAAACATATCAAAATGGAATATTTAAAACAAACCCCGATTTAAAAATAAAAAAAATAGATTTTGAAGGAATTCAAGCAATATACCCACTAAAAGATTTTATTATTGTCGCAGACAAACTAAATAATAAAAAATCAAAATTCAACCAAAAAGAGAATATTGCCTACTTCATGAGAATACTAATACTAAACAAAAACTCATCTGTAGAAATTTTGGGTCAAGAAGGTTTAAACGGAATGCCATTTCCACAAATTTATGATGTTAATGTTGATGAAAATGGCAACATTGCAATAATATCAATATATAGCGAAGGATATATAATATATTCTTACAATAAAGAATTTTCCCCGCTTTATAAAATTTACGTCAACAAAAACCTGTTAAAAACAATAGACAATCAAAAGAAAAAATACAACATTTCAATAGATAAGGTTTTTTTTGAAGTCAACAAAAAAACTCTTTATGTAAAAACTACTTACTATGAAAACATTGGTGACAATGAAAATATAAACGATCTTGGAATTAAAATTAAAGATCAATATATCTATAAAATGAGTTTGAAAAAAAACAAAGAATTAGAAGTGATAAATAAAATTGCTCTTCCTAAAAACTTACTAGATGATAAACAAGAAAGCTTTATAAACATTATAAAAATACAAAAAGACAAAATAATAGCATCTACTAATATGAAAAATTTATCTAACAATTTAATATGGAAATTAGACAGCAAGGGCTCAATTAAAGAACAAATAGCTTTAATTGAGCCTCCAAATTTAATGTTTCTCTCTGAGAGTTTATCTAAAGATGGAATACTTAGTATACTTTATGGCGGAAAAACTGGTGTTAGTGTTTACTGGTGGAATTTAAATGCATTATTAAAATTATAATTATAGTAGGGTTGGATTTGCAAATACAATGAAAAAGATTAATTGCAATCAAAAACTAGAAATCGAATACCAAAAAAAAATGAAAAAACATATCATTATTGGGATAATCTTTGTTGCAATTCTTTTATTTTTTAAAATTTTATTAATTCCCAGAATTCAAAATCACGAAAATAATAAAAATAATATCAAAATGATAATAAGCTACAAGCAAGACAAAAACAGATTATCGCTAAAGATAAACATAAAAACAAAAAAAACTACCAACCTGGGAAAAGCCAAACTAGATATTTATCTAGACAGTAAATTAATTGAAAGCAATTTGCTTTATATAAGCAGCAAAAACTTTACAACATATGCTAATATAATCTATCAAAATGAAAGTTTATTAAGTATAATATTAAAGAGTAATGGCAATAATAATGTCTTTTATAGTAAAAGAATAAAACCTAGAGGTAAAATATGATACAAATATACTTCATGTCTGTTTCACTTAACATCTTAGGAGGAATAATACTTGCATTTCCAATATTAATAGAAAGAATAAGCTTTTTCAAAATTTTTGAAGATTTTGTAAATTTAATAAACGATAATAAAAAGGTAAAAAGCATTTTTGGATTATTATTTTTAATAACCAGCGCCCTTGAAATAATCAAGCCCTACAAATTGCCAATAATTGGAAATTTAATTCCAGCTGTAAGTTTATTTTTAATTGGATTCATCTTGTTCTTAAAACAAAAATTACCTACAGAAGTTCAAAATAACAAAAAATATGGAAAATTTAAATCAATACTTGAAAGCAATCAGCAAATAATTGGAATTATATCAATCACTATAGGAATAATTCATTTTTTAGCAGCAGAAATACCTTTATTGTAAGATATTGAAAGATTAAAAATAAAAATGCAATTTTAAATAAAACCAAAAGCGACTTGACTTTGACATTAGCATTCTATATTATTACTATGATTTAATGTAAATTTTAATTACCGCCTAAAAAAGGCTTTAAATGGTATAAAGGAAGAAGATCTAATGGTATTTAGAACATATAAACATTTGGAACTAATAATGCTGCCCATGTTAATGCTGAGTTGCGCTTTTTTTAAGAAACCACAATCTGTACATCAAGACAGCAATACTGGCAAACCAATAAGCGATGAAAAATTACATTTAATATCAGGCAAAATTTCAAATAAAAAATTGCCAATCATAAATAGTAATCATGACGTAACTTGGATAAAAACAAAGGCAATGACAATCTTAGGCGAAGATGGAAAAGAAATACCAGAATTTAAAAACAAATTTGGATATTCTTATATAATATCTCCTGTAAAAATGGATGGAAAATATAGTTATTACGCGTCATTATTAATACTTTTTGAAACAACTAAAAATGGAGATGATGAATATGAAATTGAAGATGTTAAATTTGTAACAGCTGGTTCCACCCTAGAACTTAAAAATTCTCTTTTAGCTGTTGAAAATTCACAAGAAGAAGGATATGTTACTGCATACCCATTTGGAATATTGATGAGTGACGAGATTAAAAATGCTTTTAAATTAACATATAAAAATGGTCATTGGAATTATATGCTTGCAGATTTAACTGTCAAAAATAAACTTACTCAAGAAACTAAAATTTATAAAATTTCTCTTAATTCAAAATTAATTATTGAATTTTTAAAAGAAGTGCTAAAAGAAAATTCTATATTAAAAGACATAGCTGGAGATTTATTTGAAGATATATAAATAAAAACAAAAGGAAATATCTTATGAGCATTAAAAAATTTATTTTAACCTTGATAATTCTTTCTCTAGCTAAAAATAGCTTTTCTGAAAACGAAATTAATATCTTCGAAAACGAAAATTATATTGTAAAAGAAAATATAAAAACAGAAATTAAAAAACTAAAACAAAGTTTTTTACTTGCATCTGTTGATGTCGCCATTAGCCAACCCTACATAGAATTGGCAGATTTAAATGGAGAACCGATAAAAGAACTTGAAGGGATTAGTTATTCATTTATAAATGTATTTTCAAAAATTGGATCTTCTGCTATTATTTCATTTGACCTATCAAACGAAGCTTCCAAGAAATACAAAATCATAAAATTAGAATTTTTAAGTCCAGATAAAGGCAATTTTATTAACCAGCTAAGCAGCCTTACTAGTGGAAAACAGCAATCAAAAAAAGAGCTTGCAAAAGACGCTTACTCATTTGGTACATTAAGAACTGAATCTCTTTCAAAAACAATTGCAGAATATTACAAAGATAACAACTGGTATTATATTTTAGCAGCAATAACAGTAGAAAATAATATAAATAAAGAAACTGAAAAATACGAAATTAGAATTAACCCTAAAATATATAATGATTTTCAAAAAAAATTGAGATTACATTTTAAAAGCAACCAAATAAAAAAATTTCCAATACCCATTATAGAATAAACTACAAATTAATAGAAAAAAGATTTTTACTTCTCTAAGAGAGCTAAATGTATAATAATAAAACAATGGGTAGTAACAAAACAATAATAATAAATTTAAATAATTTAGAACATAACTTAAATTTAATTAAAAATAAAATTGGCGAAAAAGAAATAGTGGCCACCTTAAAAGGTGACGCATATGGTCACGGACTTATAAACATCTTTAAATTTTTAAAATCAAAAAACATAAATTATTTTGGACTTTCTAATATTGAAGATGCTAAAACACTTAAAAAAATTGATAAAAATATAAAAATATTAATGTACATTAAGGTGGATAAAAAAGAAATTAAAAATTTGATTAAATTTGAGTTAGTACCATTTGTTTCTGATTTTGAATATCTATTTTTAATAGAAAAAGAATGCGCATTGCAAAAAAATAAAATAAAAGTCCACTTAAAAATTGATATCGGAATGAATAGATATGGAATAAAAATAGATGATGCCCTTGAAATAGCTACATATATTCAAAATTCAAAATTTCTAGAACTAGAAGGGATCTGCTCACATCTCCCATCAATAGAAAACTTTAAAACCACACAAAAGCAAATAGAGCAATTCTTATTTTTTTTAGAAACACTAAAACAAAAAAATATTCATCCCAAATTTGTCCATATTTCTAATTCAGGGCACATTATTAACTACAAACTAAATCCACAATTTAATATGGTAAGACCAGGTCTTATTCTTTACGGTTACTGTCAATCGCTAAAAAACAAAAAACCTGCTTTAAATTTTAAGCCTGTATTAAGTTTATTTTCAAAAGTAATATTTATCAAAAATGTCAAAAAGGGTGAAAAAATTTCATATTCGGGTATATTTCAAGCCAAAGAAGATATGAAAATAGGAATTATTCCAATCGGATATTTTGATGGAATACCTCAAAATATAAGTAATGATTTTTATTTTTTAATAAACAATAAAAAATGTAAAATAAGAGGAAAAGTTTGCATGAATCTGACAATAGTAGAAATTCCCAAAGACCTAAAAGTTAAAACAGGTTCAAAAGTAGAAATTGTATCAGAAAAATTAAGTATAGATGAAATGAGTAAATTTTCTAAAAGAAGTCATTATGAATTACTATGTAATATAGGAAAATACGAAAAGAGAAAATACTTAGATTAAATTACCCAAAGAATCAAATTTTTGAAAATCTATTAAATTGCCTCTAGAATCATAAATCCACTTATAAATTGAAAATCCTCCAACATCATCTCTTAATCTCAAATCCGGACCATGATTAGACTGCTTTGATATTTTTCCAAATTTATTATATTCATATTTATAAACACTAACTCCATGAATATCATCCTGCAACTGTCCCAAGCTGCCAAAATTTTTTTGAGAAATAAGCCTATTTTGTTTATCATATTCATATAAATACTCAAAAACAAAATTACAATCAGCAACCAAAACTCCATCCTTAGAATAATTTTTCTTTGAAATCATATTGCCATTAGAATCGTAACTAAATTTATACTTTGAAACTCCTTCAAAATCATCTATTGGATTAACAAAATCCCCACCAAAATGCTCTTGAGCAATCAAAAATCCTTCTTTGTCGTAAGAGTATCTATAAATCATCACGCCTTTAACATCAGCTATTAAATTAAAATTTTTATCAAAAAAAATATTTTCTATTAGATAAAAATTATCATCATATTTATAACTATAAATAGCAATACCTTTAAAATTATCCATTATTTCATACTTTTCCTCATAAACAGTAGGAATATCTCTATTATAGTTTTTATTGATCTTATTACTGTAGTTTATTATTCTTTTTTCATTATTTTGGATATAAAAAATAGTCTTCTTCATGGCATACCCATTTTGACTGATTGTTAAATTATTATTATTGTCGTAATTATATTCCTTGTAATAGCAATCTTTATCTTTAAAATAATATTCATAACGATAAATTGCTACATTATTTTCATCAGGAGTCAAGTTGTTATTAATATCATAATTTAAAATCTCAATAACTTTTCCATCAACATCATAATGATATATTTTAGTAGCTACAGAAAATGGATTTGAAACAGCATAAGCCGATTTATCAAGATATTCCTCTTTAATAAGATTATGATTAGCATCATAAGTTAATCTAAACCCAAAAGTACCATTTTTTGATCTTACGATATAACCATTCTCATCGTAATACAAAACCGTTTTAACAAATTTGGTATGATCGTAGCTGATCTTTGTAAAATACACATTATTTAAATCTTTGATTTGAATCCCTGATTCATTAAATCTGTAAACACTAAACTCTCTCTCATTGTCGTATAAAAAATGATAATAAGAAACATCATATTTATCTCTAACCATTTCATTAGATCTATTATAATTAAAAATATTTTTAATCCTGCCATCACTCATATACTCTATATGTTCAATATAAACACCATTATTGTTTTTAAAAGCAAGTCCCCTATTTAGAAATATGCGCCTTTCGCTGCGCTTGGACCTTTCTATTTTAATTTGGCTTGCATTAAAAAAAGAAGGCATTAAAATACTAAGCTTACCAATATAATCAACTAAAATAAGATTATTATTGCGATCATAAGTAAATTTATATCCGTACTCTTCCTCAGACTCTTCTTTTGTAATCTCATATTTACCCACTATACTGTAATTAACAGAATAATCTGCAAACCTATAGTAAACTTCTTTTGAAAAAAGAGGAGCACTAATAAAAAATATTATAAATAACATGAATAAATTCCTTGATAAATCAACCCTATTTTGATAGATTTTATTATACAATAAATCTATCAAAAGGAGCTTTAAAATGGCTAAAATTTCTAAAAACGCTCAAAGAGTGGGTTCAAAAGAACTAATAAGTCGATGGGGAGGAAAAATTATAATGAAATCAAAATTTGAAAATGGGAAAATAAAGCATTATGCAGAATGTCAAACTTCAAAAAATACAGCAAGAAAGCCAAGGGATTTATTTTAACAAATAAATCCGCTTACTTACAAACGCTATTTTTTTTGTATCCTATCACTAAATTTGACCCAAGCTTCATCTTGCTCTTGTTTTGTATAGCTCTTACTTGCCACTTGCTTAGGTGCTGCGCCCTTCTTGGGGAAAGAATTTCTAACTTGCTCTTTTATTTCCTCTCTTTGTTTTCTAATTTTTTCCAATTGTCTTTTAACTCTTTCATTTGAATCAAAAAGACCGCTTCCACTTTTATTCAAACCAGCTCTAAAATCCAATCTGGACAAAGCCTCTTTATAACTTTGATGCTTGCCTGTCAAAAACAAAACAATTCTTTTAAACAAGCTTAAATCTTTATAAGCAGCATTTAAAATCGAATACAAATCAAGTTTATATATTTTATATAAGGGTAACAATTCATTACTATTCTTAAAATATTTTGCTGCTTCAACTTTAATCAAATCTTTAAGATGAACCTGAACGCTTTGTGTTTTACAAATTCTCCTGTAATGAGAAACAATAAGATCAAGAAACTTAACTTTATTTTTTAAACAATACTCATTCATAATATATCTAGATACCAATCTACTTAGAACTTCTTCTAAGCCTTCTTCTGTAAAAATAGAAGAAGGATCATCCCCAAAGCTAAGAATTTTAAATATACTAGCCCTCAATTCACTATTAAGAAATTTCAAAACCTTTTCATATTCTTCTAAAAAAAACTCATATGCAAAAGGCTTGTACAAATAAAAATTTTCTTTTACTTGAAATATTTTTGGCAAAATATCATGAATTTTAGATTCAAAAAAGTACATATTAGCAACTAATAAAAAATTTTCAGGATCGTTTAGCCCTTCAGAATAAACTTTTAAAATCCCAAAAAACTCTTCTGTATCAATTGAGCCTTTTTTAAACTCTAAAGTCTTTTCAATTGCTTTTAAAGATTCATCAATTTTAACAGCTTCTATAGCCTTAAGCTCTTCTAAGTCTTTTTCATTTTTAATAAAAAGATTAAGAAACTCTAAAAAAACAAAATAATTTTTTGAAAAAGTAATTCCTTTTTTGCCAAGAACTTCATCCTTGATTTCAATTATACCAGAGAGAATCTTGGAAATAGCACCAATAATATTCTTACCCTCTTCTAAAGTTTTCTCATAATCAATAAGCTTTAATCCTTTTATTCTAACGAAAACATCTTTTACAACATTATTAGAAGCAATATTAAAAAATATTTTTTTAACAAACTCAATAAAATATAAAGCCCTGCTCGATGGAATTATCAATGATTTCCAAACTAATATTTCTTTCAATTGTGATTTTGTTTCAAAAAATTTATAGTTAATATCTGAATCTGCAATAGTTATAAATTCATTCTTAAAAACCAACAAACTAGATTCTATATTCTTAACAGTAAGCAAAGAACTAAAAAGCTCTATTCCTATATAAGTTTTCAAAAATAAATCATCAATAGAATAATAATAAAAATCATAACTGGCCTCATCGGTCAAAATTATACTGTCTGGCAAAAATTCTCCATCAGTTGCTATTCTATTAGTAACTATTCCTCTTTTAACTTCATAAAGTTTGCGAAATAAAAAATCAAGCTCCCCTTTTAAACCTCTTATTTTTACAGAATGCTCTTCTATAAAAGAAGAATAATCTATAGCTTCCTTTTTATAAGACAAAAGAGTTTTTAAAATTGATTTTTGGGTATCAGAAGATATTCCTAATTGAGAAATCAAAATATCTACTTCTTTGCTACTCATATAAAAAATTTCTGGTAATTTTTTCATATTGTTCCTTATGTTACATTTAAATAATAAAACATATTACATTAAAAATATATTAACAAGTCAAAATTAAGATCAAATAATCAATAAAAGTTAAATAACATTAAATTATATAAAAAATATAAAAGCAAAAAAATTAAAGAAATGCCCCTACCAAAAACCCCTTTAAATTTAACCACTAAAAATAAAACTAAAGTTATAAACACCATTATACTAAAATCTAAAATATAAATATCTTGCAATAAGATAGGTCTGAAAAAACTACTACTAGCTAAAATAAATCCGATATTAAAAATATTACTACCAATAATGTTGCCAAATGCAATGTCTGATTCTTTTCTAATTATTGCAAAAAGAGATACAACAAGCTCGGGAACACTTGTCCCAAAAGCTACAAGTATAATTCCAATCAACTTTTCACTAACATTAAAAACATTGTTGGCAATGTAAAGAGCTCCATCTACCAATAATTTCGATCCCAAATAAAGAAAATACATGCTAATAGCAAAACTTAACAAGTTAAAAAATATAAAGTTAAAACTCTGATTTAAATTACTTGCACCTTCTTGGAAAGAATTTTCTAAGCTGGCATACTCTTTTTCTTCTTTATAAAAAAGCAACAAATAGGATAAAAATAAAATTAAAATACTAAATGAGCTAAAACGATTATAAGGTGTTACAAAAAAAGAGTAAGATCTAAAATCAAATGAAAGCAATAAAAGAAGAAACATTAATAAAAACAGAAACATAAAAGAAAGCTTAAGTCTTTTAAAATCTGCCTTAATCTTTAAAAAGAATCCTGCTAAAGGCAGAGCAAGCAACATATTAATAATATTGCTACCAATAACATTAGAAACAACAATTTCGTTTTTACCCTTAAAAGCTGCCACCAAACTTGTAAAAAGCTCTGGAGCACTTGTTGAAAAAGATACTATTGTAACTCCTATTAAAAGTGTTGGAACTTTTAAATAAGTAGCAATGCCAACTGAACTTTTTAAAAGTAAATTACCACCAAGATACAATAAAAAAATCCCAAATCCTACGTAAAAAAATTGAATTAAATGTTGCAAATAAATCTCCTTTACAAGAAACAACAATTAAAAAGAATCTAAATATTCTTTTAAACTACCTTTAATCATATAATAAACATTAGATGCATTCCAAAGGCTAAAGCCACTACCAAATGACTCTTTAATTCCTTTAAGCTGAAACTTTAAATACTCCAAATAAATCTCGTCATCCACCAATCTTTCTTTTCCTAATAAAAAAGCTTGAACATAAGGCCTAATAACAACCCCATCTAAAGAAAAAGCAAGTGCTCTATCACTCCCCTCTTTATAAATCCTATAAGCTCTTTTTGTGTAATAAAAATTGCTTGGCAAAAAATCATCAGTATAATGCGAAGGATAAAACATAGGAGATATGACGTCAACATAATCTGATAACATTGAAATATTTTGCCCAATACTATTAGTAGGAAACCAGCCATTGTACCCATAAATATCAACAGAAATAGGAACATAAAGCTGTTCTCTTGCCATAATCAAAAAAGATTCAAGTGCATCAACGGGTTGCATCTCATACTTATTCATTCTTGAGATTGCAAGAGACACAGGCCCATCTGATGGAAATCTAATATAATCAAATTGTATCTCGTCAACTCCAAAAGATTGAATTTCTTTTGCGATAGAAATATTATATTCCCAAGTAGCAGGAGAAAAAATATCTACCCAATGCTCTACTTGTACATATTTCACAAGACCACTAGAATCAACTTTTTTAATCAAATGAGCCCAAGGTTTATTGGTTTTTTTATTCCAAAGGGCGTGTTTAAAATTATCATAATAATACAATTTTGAATCTTTAAATACAACACATCTAGCAATAACATAAATTCCAAGCTCTTTTGCTTTTTTAAGAATATAAGGAACATCAATAAAGTTTTTAACAGATCTCAACTTATTGGGCAAAGAAAGCTTGCTAGAATAAGTCAAATTACCATTATCATCTTTAAAATCAATTACAACAGCATTCATACCTGAATCTTTAATAAATTTAAATCTTTCATCAACTGCCTTCTTATTACGCAATGTATATGCTGTTAAATAAATAGACCCTTTATTTTTAGCAAGCTGCATCCTTTGTGATTTTTCAAAAAAATCCTGATCCTGCAAAGATAATTTTCCAATAAATACCCATTGCCCATTAATATAAGAATAAAAATGATTGTCATATGTTCTGACTAAAATTTTTTCTACATTCTTACTAGATAAGTCTAAAATACGTATTATTTGCTTTTTGAAAGGAAAAGATATTTTTTTAATAAATCCACTTTTCTGACTAATTAAAAAAATATCTCCATAAACTCCAGAGGAAAAATATAAATTATTTGTCTCTTCTTTTGAAAATTCAATAGCACTAATAATATCGTAATATCCTGCACCTAAATAAATCTGCGGAATCAAACGATTTAAATTTTTAAAACTAATAGCTCCATTAACACTAAGATAAATACCATGAATCGCAGTTCCAATAGCAATACGCTTGTAATCTCCTTGAGAAAAGGCACTAGATGTAATATATGCACCGCTATTAAATTTATCAATTCCTACTAATTTTCTAAAATTTTTTGAATAATCATAAGAAACATAAAGATTGTTACTTGTAGTCAAAAATGAACTTGAAGAATAAACATCCTCATAAATAGAAGTAATTCGACTAGGAACAAGCTTATAAAAAGGGTAAACCCACCTAGAATTTATCCCATTGACTTGAACTTTGGTTATTTTCCCATTAACATTTTTACTTAAAAATCCTTTATGAACAAAAAATAAACTATATTTTTTAAAAAATTCTTCATCGGTTAATGAATATATACTAAAAACCTTGAAAACAGAAAAGAAGAAAATAACTACCCAATAGATAAAAATTTTCATATACATTAATACATGATACTTGCAAATGAAAAAATATTAAATAACAGTGATTTTTATTTGCACAATTAGATCTCAATTAAATTTAAAAATACCTAAATTTTATAACGACTTTGCTCTTAAAAATCTTAAGCCCTGCCATAAAGCCTTGTAATAAAACTTATATTTTGACTCAAAGTAGCATCTAAATCACTTTCTAATAATCTAAAAATACAATTATCTAAAGTGCTTTTTGGGATATTTGCACTAAATTTATCTCCTAAATTAATATAATCTTGCATTGACACTATCACATTATCAGAAACACTACCCATAGCACTTCTTATCATGTCCCAAACAACAAAATTTTCATTTGTATTTAAATAATCAAAAATGTACTTTTTATGCAAATCATCTAAAGAATTAATAAACTCTCGTATTGTATCATTATCACCACTTCCTGTGTAAACTATGCAATTTTTAATATAATTATGAGGAAGATTTTGATTGCTTGAATCAAAATCAAAGGCAAGATTCATTATTTTCATTCCTGGAAAATTAAAAAAATCTCTTAGTCTTGAAACATCTTCAAGATCATTTTGAAAATCTTCAACCCAAATTTTTAAATCTTTAATTTCATTTAAAATAAAATTGAAAAAATCTCGTCCTGGCGACTTTACCCACAACCCATTAAAAGCATAAGACTCGCCCGCACTAACTTCCCAAGTAGAAACAAAACCTCTGAAATGATCAATTTTAATTATATCTGCATACTTTCTTAAAACCCCAATCCTTTTTGCCCACCATTCATACTTAAATTTCTTTAAAACATTCCAGCTATAAGCTGCACTATCCCAAGCTTGCTCTTGTTCTAAAAAATAATCTGGAGAAATTCCTGCAATCTTATCTTTGCTTGCATCAAATCTTAGCTTAAAATATTTTTGGTATGCCCAAACATCAGCAGAGTCATATGCTATAAAAAAAGGCACGTTCATAATTAGCTCAATCCCCTTATCATTTGCATAGCGCTTTAAAGCTTGAAACTGTGAAAAAAAGAAATACTGCAATACCTCTTGCACTTTAATCTCTTTTGAAAGGATATTTCTCAATTTAAATAAATCTTTTTCATTTCTTTTAAGAATTCCTCTATCAAAAAGAACATTAAAAGCATTCTTTGACTCTTTAAAAAAATATTCTTTAAACGCAACAAAACTTGCAAAATCTAAAAGCCAATAAGAAGACTTTTTTTTAAATTTTTCAAAGCTTCTAACCTCATCAGCCGAAGCTCTATTAATAAAATTTAAAGCGGCTTCTTTAAGAAATTTATCTTTAAAACTTATTTTTTTTAAATCAGAATACCTGGTTTCATTTTCTTTTAAAAGACTTAAATCTGAATCTATAAATTTGTCAAGGGCTTCTAAATCAATATAATAAACATTGCCAGCAAAAGCCGAAAAAATTGAATAAGGGGGAGATCTTGTAAAATCAATAGGGGAATAAGCAAACATTTGCCAATAACTTTGAGAAGATGCAAACAAAAAATCTATAAATTTATAAGCTCCTTTCCCTAAATCTCCAATGCCATATTTAGATGGTAAAGAGCTTATGTTAAGCAAAATACCACTTTTTCTTTTTAAGTTTAAATTAATCCTTGTTTTTTTATATTTCATATAAAACCTCTATTAATTAATAATTTAAATAAATTCCCACTGTGTTATAAATTATAATAAATATCAGATCAGAACAACATATTAAATAGCAATTTTAAAAAAAATTAGAAATTAAATACTTTTATGATAAAATCTATTAATGAATACCAAGGCGACTACACCATTGTTGTTATTATTTTTAATTCAAAGCTTAGCTTTTTCTTCTGAAATCTTTGAATTTAAATACATTAAAGGTTCAAAGTTTAGATTAGAAGGCACAGATAATCAAAAAATATATTTCAATGGCCATTATAATTCAAGCTCTAATACCAATATTCAAATTTCAAGTGAAATAAAAGACATAAAAGAAAACTTTGCAAGCATTAAAGCTTTTTTTAGAATCTTAAAAAGAGAAAATATTAATGAACCTTACCTATTAAATGAAGAGTTTGAAGAAATCTTCAGCGTAAATAAGCAAGGAGAATATACAATAGGAGCAAATCAAAAAAGACCTTCTGTTAGAGGTATTCCAAGATTCCCAAAAACACCAATCAAAATAAATGAAAAATGGTCATATCTTGCAGAAGAATATATAGAAGCGTCAAAAATAGACAAAAGTATAAAAGATTTCGTTGTAAAATTTAATGTTAACTACGAATATAAAGGCAAAGAAGAGCACAATGGCAAGCATTACCACATAATTCTTTCGAATTATGAATCACAATACAATGTAAAAAACATCTCTTTCTATCAAAAAGTAGACCAAAAAATTTATTTTGATAATGAAATTGGCAATACATATAAATACAGCGATAAATATATATTTGAAATAAATCAGAACAACAACCAACATTTTAAAATGATTGGAAACTCTCTTGGCAGAATAGTTTCAATTGAGCTTCCAAATGATAATCTTATTGAAACTGAGGTTGAAAATTACATCCGAGAAAAAAAAATAAAAGCTATTGAAGTTGAAAAAAACAATAAAGGTATTAATTTAAGCTTTGACATTGAATTTTATCCTAACTCATTTCAAATACTACAAAAAGAATATAAAAAAATTGACCTTATAGCTAAACTTCTTGAAAAATTTAAAAAAAATAACATACTAATAGAAGGACATACTGAGCAATTTGGATTGGAAGAAGAGATGCACGAGCTATCTGAAAAAAGAGCTCGTGCAATTGGAAATTATTTAATAAAAATGAAAGTAAAAGACAAAGACCAAATACTATTTAAAGGATGGGGATCTCAAAAACCAAAATATCCTAAGTCCTCCCCATTAAAGGCTAAAAATAGGCGAGTAGAAATTACAATATTAAATAACTAACTTAAGATGTATCATCTTTTGTTCTTTTTTTCTTTTTTTGTCTGACAACTAATACACAAAAAAGCATAAGGAATAGCTAAAAGTCTCTCCCTAGCAATCTCTCTTTCACAAGCCAAACACTTACCATAAGAATTTTGAGAAATTCTATAAAGAGCTTGATTTATTAAATTCAACTTTCTCTTTTCAACAAAACCTAACGCTTCAAGATTATTTCCATCCATATTATCAAAAGCAATATCGACAACATCCTTTGGATACATGTCATTATTAATTATTTCTTTTTTGCTATTTTCTACAGACTTAATAGAATCTAATATCTCTCTTTTTTCAGCTGAAAGAAATTTTTTGATCTCTTCAATAAACTCATGCTCAGAAACAGCTTTTTGCATGATACCTCCCTATAAATTACATTTTTAAAAAACTTCGTGTAATTATATACACAATTTCTTATAATGTAAACAAAAAATAATGCTTTTATTCTTAAAAAGAATAATTGAAATGATATGTTTAATCATGTAAAATTTATCCTATTAGAGAAAATTATGGAGGTTGTCTTGAATATTAAAGAAGAAGCTATTGAAACTGAAGGAATTGTAAAAGAATCCCTTCCAAATACCATGTTTAGAGTAGAGCTTAAAAACAAGCACATTGTACTTGCCCATCTATCTGGCAAGATGCGAAAACATTTCATAAAAATAGTTCCTGGTGATAAAGTAAAAGTTGAGCTATCTCCTTATGATCTTACAAAAGGTAGAATAGTGTACAGGGAAAAATAAAATTAAACCCTTTTAAAAAATTTTCAAGTGTTGTAAATATTTATTTTTTAGATCAAATCATCTTTTAAGGACACAACAAAATTCTTGTGAATCCAGCCTTGAAGTCCATAACTTGTTTCAATAAGAACAAAATCATCTTTGCTGTCAAGAATATAAACACTTGCATTTCCTTTTAAAAATCTCCAACTCCTTGAAAAATTGTCAGGAACTTTATAAAGAGAGACTAAATCACCCTTAATTATTCCTACTTCAGATTGTTGCTCATAATAAAAATAATATGTTTCAAATATAGTAAAACAAACCGCAGAAAAAAGTAAAAATATAATTATTTTTTTCAAATTTTTTGCCAAAAATCTATAAGAAATAGATACAACTAAAAAATTAATCAAAAATAAACTGATAATAAAAAAAATATTAGAAAAAATAAAACTATTGTTACGAACATTGTCTGTAACTCCATTTTTAGCTTCAATCAAATCAATAACTTTATAAGAGGTTTCATTATTCGGAGAAGCCAAAAATGCCTTATAAGCTGAATAAATAGCATCAAAATCTCTATCCATTTTACTTAAAACAAGGGCTCTATTTAACCAAAGTCCTGAATAATTTGGATATTTTTTAAGAATGTTATCTATCTTGATAAGTGCAGCATCATAATTTTTAGTATTATAGTCTTCAATCAAATCATTTACATTTTTCTCCGACAATAAACCATCATTTACAGCATTTAAACTAATGCCAACAGCCAATATTAAAATAACCAGCCCAAAACTTGATGCTGCAAAAAATTTTTTATAGTTAATTAAAATAATTAAAGATAATAAAAATCCTGGAATCAAAAGTAAATAATAGTATGAAACAAAAAATAAAAAAGTTTTATTTTTATAATTCAAAATATCGGCATAAGATAATAGTTTAAAATCAGAATCTACATTATTTTGTGCTCTATTTATGCTGTTAAACTCTCCTGAATATTCATACTTCAATTTTTTCCCTTTAAGGGTATAAACTGTATCATTATCAGGATTTAAATAATTAAAATCACCAATATTTAAAAATACACTACCTTTAGTGTCGGGCTTAACTGTATAAATTTGAGAAATACTACCCTTATATCCATTTTTAGAAGGCTTAAAGCTATAATTTTTCTTTTTATTAAGAATTTTAGAATTATAAGTTTCAATCTCTGGAAAGTAAAAATGTGGAAAATTCCCTTGACCTGTAATTTTTATTAAAATAGTAAATATATCTTGCTCAATTGTCGAATAAGTTGGAGTCTCATAATCAACTCTAAAAGTTCCTACTGCTAAAGATTTAACCTCTCCAGGAATCGGTTTAACTTTTAATAAAAGCTCAGGGGTATTCCTAACAAGGCCAGAACCAATATTAAAAGAAAAACTGGGAATCAAAACATTTTTTGAGCCCTTAAGAGGAGTTAGTATAAAGTTATAAAAAGGTACATCTAAAATCTCTTTATTATGAAAAGTTCTATATTTAATATCCCCAAATATAGGCATCTTTTCAACCATTGCATCCTTAATAGCAGGCAAAGATCCAGACATTTCATTAGAATTGCTATCTGAAAGCCAATTTGAGCGCAAAATAAGTCCAATACTTTGATATTCATAAATTTCTTTCTTATCAAGATCCCAATATAAATCAACTGGCAAACCAAAAGAATTTATTTCATCAGCTCTTAGCACACTAACTTCAACTTCTGAAGATATATAAAAATCGCCCTTATAAATTACTTTTAATGGAGGAATTTTAATAAATCCCAAACTCTCAAAAAGATATTCAACCCTGATCTCAATAAAAGAAAAGTTATTATCGGTTGTTCTAGATATTGATAAAACATTGGAATTGGATTGAACTTCTTTGTTTATTTCAACTTTTAGCAAACTTATGTCAATATCTTGCAAAGGATTATTAAGTCTTACAATCTGAATAAATTTATCGCCCTTTAAAACTTTAATATTTTTAACAAAATCAATGCCCGTAAGCGAATAAAGTCTTGCGATTGAAAAAAAATAAATAAAAAATATTACCAATCTTCTTTTGGAACAGCTAGATTCTCGTCTATTTTTCTCAACCATACAACCCTCTCAAGATTTTCAATATACCTTAAAAAATTTTCATTACTTTCAACAAAATTTTTACCTTTTTCTACACTTAAGGAATTCAAACTATCGCGCACCGCTCGTTTTTTTATTATTGCAAGTTCAAGATTATATTTAGCATTATAACTGCCAGGATTAATCTTTAAAGCTTCTTTGAAAGCCACCTCGGCCTTATGATACAGTCCTTGATTATAGTATATTACTCCTTCGTTATAATTGACATTAAAATTTAAAAAAATATCATTGGTCTTCTTAGCGTAAGAGAATATTCTAAGAGAACTTTCATACTCACCCAAAGAATAATATACAACACCAAGATTGTAATATCCCCAAGCAGAATATTTTTCATCCTCTACAAGATTATAATAATTTGAAATTGCATTTTGATAATTTCCTCTAACATATTCGTAATTACCAATAGCCATTAAAGACATGGATTTAACATTTGAGCAAGACAAAAAACCTAAAAACAAAAAGCAAAAATATAAAATTGCTAAAAAGTTTCGTCCCACTTTATCATCCTGACAAACAAATACATAAAAATAAACAACAATGAAATAACCAAAAAAATTTTATATCTTGATACATCAACAAGTATAATGTCGTTTGACGTTCTTCTTATTATACCATTTCTTATATCATTGACAACAAAGTTAATCCCTTTTAAATACAAGTTATAATATGATCCCTTAAGAGAAGAGGCCAGAAGAAGTAAATTTTCCTCATTTATCCCAGTTTTAACAAGATTTCCATTTTTATCTTTAATGCTTAAATTTTGATTAAATAAAACGGGATTACTCCCGCCAATCCCAACCACAAAACTTTCCAATTTTAAATTATTGACAAATTTAGAAAACCTATAATAATTATTTTCCCCCCAATCATCGCCATCTGTTAAAATAACTAAAAAATTATAATACGAGTCATCCGGCACATTAGAGATTACACTAAAAACAGCATCTCCTAAAAAACTTCCAGGAGAGCTTATTAAATCAGGCTCTATATAATTTAACATCTTGTTTAAACTGTTTTTATCCTTAGAAAAAGGTAAAACTAATTTAGACTTGCCTTTAAAAATAGTAAGGGAATATTCTGCATTCTCAAAATTACTTAAAATTAAACTAATCATATTTTTAGCACTCTCAAGTCTATTAATAATTTTACCTTCATCTACACTTAACATGCTACGAGAAATATCAAAAATAAAAGAAATTCTCAATTTATTTCTCTCATCCTCAACAGCTCTTTGCCCCCAAGAAATATCCAAAATGGATAAAATTAAAAAAATCAAGCTAAAAATAAAAAACATTGACATTAGAACTTTTTTAATGTAGTAATTTTGAATATAAGAATTGTCCCCATACATAAAACTTAAGGTTTTAAAAAACGGAATATTTCGTCTAAAATCAAGCACACATACAAAAAAAATAAACAATAAAACTAAAAAAAAGTATAAAGCACTATAATTATTTATACTCATAGTATCTCTTTTAAGAAAATTTTTGAAAAAATAAAATAAACAAGCAATAAGCAAAACGCTAAAACTAAAAATTCTTTATAAATATCTTTATTGTCCACAGCTATTTTAATTTTTCTCTCCAAATTTTCCTTTTTTGAAAAATCTTGAATTGCAAATTGAAAAGAAAAATCATCATTAACCGAATAAAAAAGCCCCCCCGTTTTATTTGAAATCTCCACAAGCATACTAGGATCATAAACCTCTTTAAAACTTCCCTGATAAAATTTTCCAGATCTTAATTTAAACTCAACACTAAATTCTTCAGAACTTCCAATACCAATAGAATAAATCTTAACATTTAAACCTTGAGCAAGATTGATCACTTGATCTTTATRAATCTCATCTGAATTAACAACCCCATCTGTTAAAACCACTATTGATCTTTTAAGAGCCTCAGAATGCTTTAAATGAGACAGCGCAATAGAAATACCTAGCCCTAAAGCAGAACCATTGCCAAGATCCATAATATAAATATCATCTAGCTTTTTATTAAAAAATTCCCTATCTGTTGTTATAGGCACTACTATTGAAGCATCTTTTGCAAAAGCTACCAAACCAATATTATCATTTTCACGTTGAGAAATAAAACCTCTAATCAATTCTTTTGAAAATTCAAGTCTATTTTTGGAAGAAAACTCAACAGCCCCCATACTAGGCGATATGTCAAGAACAATGACAATGTCAGCACCAGCACTAAGATGTATCATCTTCTTTTTTGAAACTGAAGGACCTGCTAAAGCAAACACCATAACCATTGCAGCTAAATATAAAAAAGAGTAAGTAAAAAAATACATCAAATTTAATCTATAATCCTTAAGTTTTAAAGAGTTGAAATTGCCGTAAAGCGATATTGGAAACTTTATCTTGCCTCCTCTATTTTTTAAAAAATGATTAAAGTAAATTATTAAAGGAAAAATTACTAATAAAAACAAATATAAAGGCTCATTAAATGTTAACATTAGCACCTCTATTAAATTCTTCAAAATTCGATGCTGCCGTTCTTAAATCCTCTAAAACAAACGACAAGCTATCAAATACCAAATCAACACCACTAAATTTACTAAAATCAGAAAGTCTTAACGTATTAATAAAAATTGATCGAATCTCGTAAGGAACCTTAAGATCTTGCAAAATTATAGAAATTTCTGTTGTAGTGATTGCATTAAAATCAAAACCTGTTTTTTTAGATAAATAAACTCTTAAAGAAGAATTTATTAAATTATAAAATGCACTTTGATCCCCACCATCTCTAACGTATTTAGACAAAATAACAAACTGCCTCTGCAATACTTTATAAGGCTTTTTAAGTCCGTGCTTAACTATCAAGTAAATCAAAAGCCGATTTAAAAGCTTTAAAAGCTTAATAACCAAATAAGGAATCAAAAACAAAACAAAAATGAATAAAAACAAATAGGTGCTTGTTCCAGGAATAAATAAAACACCTTCTATATTTTTAATTTTAAAATCAGAATTATTAGATACTAGCTTATCTGTATTGATTTTTATATTCTTTAGAATAACCTTGTTTTTCTTACCATTGCTAATTACATCACCAATATAAATAGAGGGAAGAGAGCTGCTTCCAATATAAAAAGAAACAAAATTAACTATTATTTCATTTGTTGTGTTATTAAAACTAATCGAATTTACTTCAACAAATTCATCTTTAATATTAATATCTTTAAAATCTACAGGGGAAAACTCTTCACCATCATTTAAAATTAATGAAACTTTAAAATCAACAGAATCACCTACATAATAACGAGTCGGCATAAATATTTCATTTTTTATTTCATAAGAATACAAAGATAAGGTTAAAAAAAGAAAAAGATTTGAAACAGCTCTCTTCAAAATCTATTGTCCCTTTTTAAGAAGAATTTTAAGTTTTTTAAAAACATCTTCTTTAGTATCAATCTCAATAAAACTAATATTTTTTTTAATACATTCTTTTTTCCATTTTATTTTATCAAGCGTCCAATAGTTTTTATAACCACTTAATGTTGACTTGCTAAACCCCGAAACTAAAAAATTTTCTCCAGTTTCAATATCTTCACAAATTAAAGTCCCAATTTTAGGAAAATTTTCATCAAAAAAATCTGAAATTCTTATAGCAATAACATTGTGTCTCTTGCTTAAAACATTTAAAGATTTAAAATAAGCATTCGCCTTAAAATCAGAAATAATTATAACTAAAGATCTTTTTTTATAATATTCTGCCGTATTTTTAAAAATATAGGCCAAGCTGCTACCCGGCTTAAGATTTCTATTAATTGTTTCACTTAATATCAATCCTAAGTGTGAATGACCTTTGCTAGAGGGTATAAACTTGTCTGTTCCACTTGAAAAAAAAGTAACACCTATTTTATCATTATTAAAAAATGCCATATGTGCAAAAATAGAAACCAACAAATCCTGAACATCCTTTTTGTTTACCTTGTCTCCCAAGCTCATGGAAAGTGAATTATCAACAAGAAGATGAAGATTCATTCCCCTATCCTCTTTGAAAACCTTTGAAAAAATGCTGTCGGCTTTTGAGCTCACATTCCAATCAATAAATCTAGCATCATCAGAATCCTCATACGGCCTAAACTCATGAAATTCAAGGCCAAGACCTTTAAAAATTGAACGATAACCACCAAAATTAAGCTCTGAAAGCATTTTCCTTGAAAAGAATTTTAAAGCTTTTATCCTAGTTTTAGTACTACTACTTATCTCATTATCTTGTATCATTTTAAAATCATTTCCTAAGGAAGCGCTACAGCAGAAAGAAGCATTCTAATAATATCATCAATGCTCATTTCCTCTACCTCTGCCTCATAAGATGGTGTAATTCTATGCCTTAATACGCTGTAAGCAACAGCTTTGACATCTTCTGGTAAAACAAATATTCTCCCCTCATAAAGAGCATTAACACGAGCACACTTTAATAAACTAAGAGAAGCTCTAGGAGATGCTCCAAATTCAATATATTTGGCAAACGGATAAGTTTTTTTATCCCTTTCACGAGATGCCGAGATTAAAGTAACAATATAAAGCATTATCTTGTCATCAACTTTTACTCTACCAACCGTTCTCTTGATATCAGCCAAAGAATAAGCATTCATCACCTTTGCAACTTTAATATTCTCAAGACGCCCATCTACTGAAAATATTTTCAAAAGCCTTACCTCATCTTGCACTGATGGATAATGAACATTAACTTTTAATAAAAATCTATCAAGTTGGGATTCTGGCAAATTATAAGTCCCCTCTTGCTCTATTGGATTTTGAGTGGCAAGAACAAAAAACGGATCTGGAAGCCTATGAGTTTCGTCTCCAAGAGTTACTTGTCTTTCTCCCATAGCCTCAAGAAGAGCAGACTGAACTTTTGCAGGAGCCCTGTTGATTTCATCTGCTAAAATAACATTTGAAAATACTGGACCTTTTCTAACTTTAAAAGTGCCTGTAGCACTTTTATAAACCATATTACCAGTAAGGTCAGATGGCAAAAGATCTGGGGTAAACTGTATGCGCTTAAATTCAAGATCAAGAACATCAGATACAGTTTGAATTGCAAGAGTCTTGGCAAGACCCGGAACCCCTTCAAGTAAAACATGCCCATCTGTTAAAAGACCCATTAAAATAGCATCTATCATTTCTTTTTGACCAAGAACTCTGGTTGCAACCTCTCTTCTAAATTTATTTATCAAATGTAATGCATTCTCTACTTCTGAATCTATCTGAAAACCACTCTTCATAATACTCCTAGTCAAAATCACTCTAAAATATAAACTGAACTTAAACGATAATAATATTATCTGTAAAGCAAAACCAAATTTCTATCTACTCTTAATTTTGAATTTAAAGACTTTACTTCTATTTTACTAAATAAATTTTTAATTTGATTGACTTCAAGGTTAATTCTATCAAATTTACCCTTATATGCCATAATCAATCCCCCACCCTTTAAAAGATTTTTTAAAATTAATGCATATTCATTCATATTTCTAAAAGCTCGAATTGTAATAAATTCATACTTCTTTTTTTCTTTTTCAATCTCATATTCTAAAATTTTTACATTTTCTAAATCAAGTTCTAATTTTATCATTTTTAAAAAAGTAGACTTTTTTTTACTTCTCTCTAAAAGATAATATTTTCTAGAAGAGTCAAAAATAGCCAAAATAATGCCCGGAAATCCAGCACCACTTCCAACGTCAAGAACTTCAGAAGGATTAATCTCTTTAACAGTAGACAATCCCAAAAGAGAATCTATAACGTGTAGATTAAGAATAGAATTAAAATTGCTATTACTATTTGAAATTAAATTAAATCTAGTATTTAAAAGTAAAATTCTCTTTATATATAAATTTATCTTCTGAAGATCTTTGTAAGCAAACTGAAAATTATGTTCTGACAAAGCAAATTCAATATCACTTATCATAAAGAAAAATTTATAACTACCTTATTTTTAGGATTTGAAAAATATATTAACAAAACAGTAATATCTGTACTTCTTATTCCAGGAATTCGACTTGCTTGAGCAAGGGTAGCTGGTTGAATCTTAGAAAATTTTTCTCTAGCTTCTCTTGAAAGGCCTTCAATAATTTCATAATTAAAATCAAATGGTAGCTTGACAAGCTCTAGATTATCAAGCCTTTTAATTAAATCCTTTTGTCTATTAATATAGCCTTCATATTTAACATCTAATTCAACTTGCTCTAAAATTACTTTTGAATCACTTAAACTTGGATCAATCTTTATAAGATTATCTAAACTAATAGAAGGATCTTTTAAAATATGGTAAAAATCTTTACTAACATGTTTTTTTAATTGTTCATCAACAACATCTTTTAAACTAAGGCGCCTTTGCTTTAAAAGCTCCTTTATCTCTTCAACCCTGCTCTCTTTAAAAAGATATCTTGAATACCTCTTCTCATCAACAAGCCCAAGATCATATCCAATCTTAATCAAACGCTTGTCACTAGTATCATGCCTTAAATTAAGTCTGTGCTCAGCTCTAGAGGTAAACATTCTGTAAGGTTCTTTAGTGCCTTTGGTAACAAGATCGTCAATAAGAACTCCAATATAAGAGCTAGTTCTTGTTAAAATCATTGGCTTTTTATTTTGAAGTCTTAGAGCAGCATTAATTCCAGCCATTAACCCTTGAGCTGCTGCTTCTTCATACCCTGAAGAGCCATTAGTCTGCCCCGCTATAAAAAGCCCTTTGACTCTTTTGCTCTCAAGATTTGGGTAAAGTTCAATTGGATTTATATAATCATACTCAACAGCATAACCGGGCCTTGTAATAACAGCATGCTCAAGGCCTTCAATGCTGTTAATCAATTTTTGCTGAATATTTTCAGGCAAAGAAGAGCTAAGACCATTAAGATACATTTCTTCAGTATTAAAACCTTCAGGCTCAATAAAAATTTGATGCCTATCTTTATCTTTAAATTTTACTATTTTATCCTCAATAGAAGGACAATATCTTGGACCATTACCCACAATCTCACCAGAATAAAGAGGTGATAGGTGCATATTCTCGCTAATTATTTCGTGAGTTTTTTTATTAGTATAGGTTACATAACATGAAAGTTGAGATTTATCTAACTTGCCATTTGAAAAAGAGAAAGGAATAATATCTGAATCTCCAAATTGAACCTCCGTCTTTGAAAAATCCACACTTTTTTTATGAATTCTTGCTGGAGTGCCCGTTTTAAGCCTACCCATTTCAAATCCAAGACCAAGTAAAGTTTTATCAAGCCCATAAGCAGAAAATTCAGCAAGCCTACCCATATCAGCTCTATACTCGCCAATAAATATTTTACCTCGAAGAAACGTCCCTGTTGTAAGTACCACAACGCTTGATCTAAACTTATTGCCTCTCTCTGTAACAACACCTTCAATTTCATTTCTCATTGAATTAAGAAGAAAATCCACAACTGTATCCTGAAAAAGATCAAGATTGTCTTGACGTTCTAAAGTTTCTTTAGCCTTGGTTTGGTACATTAATTTATCAGCTTGAGCACGTGGAGCTTGAACTGCTGGGCCACGACTTTTGTTTAAAACTCTAAACTGAATCATGCTAAAGTCAATAATACGACCCATTTCACCACCAAGAGCATCAATTTCTCTAACCATATTACCCTTAGCAAGCCCACCAATAGCAGGATTACAAGAAAGCTTGCCTATTGTATCTAAATTTTGAGTAATCATTAAAGTTTTAAAATTCAACCTTGAAAGAGCAAGAGCAGCTTCAATCCCCGCATGCCCCCCTCCAATAACAATTGCGTCAAAATCCATATTTATTTCCCCAAACAAAAATTCTTAAACATATTGTCAAGAACATCTTCACTACTAACTTCTCCTGTTATTTCCCCTAAACAGTTGATAATCTCATAAGCATCAAATGCTAACATATCATAACTTACTTGGCGATCAATTTTACTAAGTAAATCTAAAATCAAAGCATAAGCTTTCTCCAAAAGTTGCATCTGACGATTTGATGATATTATTATATCATCAAGTCCAATCTCGACTCTCTCATAAGAGATTAAAGCCCTTATTTTGTCATAAAGAATATCTATTCCTTCTAAATTTTTAGTACTAATCATTATTAAATTTGAAGAATTTAAAACCTTTGAGCGAACAAATTCTTCAGTGGACTTATTTATCTTTAAATCTATCTTATTTAAAACAAACAATATTTTACTATTAGATTTATTTGAATCAATAAATAAGAAATCATCTTTTGTTAAATTTGAACTAACATCGATCACATAAATCACTAAAGATGCTTCCTTTATTAAAGAGTTACTTTTCTCAATTCCCAATCTCTCAACAAAATTGTCAGCATCTCTTAGTCCTGCTGTATCAAAAAGATTAAATAAAATACCATCAAGCTCAAAACTTGCCTCAATATAATCTCTTGTAGTGCCTGGATATGAAGAAACAATTGATCTATCTTTTTTGAGAAATAAATTAAATAACGACGACTTTCCAGCATTAACAGAACCTGCTAAAACCAAAGCAACACCATTATCAATTTTTTCATAAACCTTATAAGAATTAATTAATTTTTTAAGTTCAGCCTTGCTACTTAAAATTAAGTCAAAAGGAATACTAATCTCATGATCATCAACCTCATAATCAAGATAAACACTAACAGCTGATAGAAAATTTAAAATACTTTTTTTTATTGCATCTATTTTAACAAACAAAGCTCCAGAAAGTTTATTAACTGCAAGAGAATAAGTTTTATTGGTTTTGGCAAAAATAATCTCATGAATTGCCTCTGCCTTTGTAAGATCAATTTTTTTAGCAAGAAATGCACGTAAAGTAAATTCACCAGGTTCAGCCATCCTAAACCCACTTTTTAAAAACAAATCTATAATCTTTTTAATTCCAATCACAGAACCATGCGCCATAACTTCAATAGCATCTTGCCCTGTAAAGCTTTTTGGTGCTCGATATAAACAAACAACAACTTCATCTACCTTGCAACCATTCTCACTATCTAATATATAACCGTAATGAATCGTATTCCCAGATGCTGAATTGAGAGCTGAATGATTTGAAAAGATTTTAGAAAATTTAGATATAGAAGAAGCACCACTGCTACGAATCACACATAAAGCACTACTTAAAAAAGGTGTTGCAAGAGCTACAATATCATCATCTCTCTCAAAAAACTTACTCATACTTTAATGTATTATAACACAATAAAAAAGACAAAATTGATTTGTAAATATGTTTATAATAGCTTATAATTAATTTCATAAAAATGAAAACAAAACTTGAAACTGAACTAAAAGAAGTCTTAAAAAAAGAACTTCTCTTGGTAGAAGAAATATATAATTCATACTTAAAAATAAAAGAATATATCGACAATAAAAATGAAATAGGACTTAAAGAGGTCGCAAACAAAACAAAAATATTGCTTGAAAGTTTTAAAGAAATTGAAAGCAAAAGAGATGAAATTTGGAAAAAATTTACCAAAAATGAAAACTTTAAGTCAACTTACGAAGCTGTAGAAAAATTGACTACAATTTACAAACAAGAAATATACGACTATCTACACAAATTGAAAATTGGAATACTGAATATCAAAAATTTAAACTACATAATACAAAACTATGTAAACACGTCCCTTGACATGTTATCAATAATATTCCAAGATATCCAAGAAAGTGTAGAAAATGTAACTTATAAAAACCCTTACGGGCCAAAAATTGGACGCTCAAACGAAGCTTCCGTTTTAATAAATAAAAAACTTTAAAGGAGTTTAGAGTGGATTCAACATTTTCAGGAATAGAAATTGGCAAAAGAAGTTTATTTGCACATAAAGATGCTATGAATACAGTTGGGCACAATTTATCCAATGCTACAAAGCCTGGATATTCAAGGCAAAGAGTAACAATGAAAACCGAAATTCCTCTTTATGCTCCACAATTAAACAGAGCCAAAAAACAAGGACAATTGGGACAGGGGATTGTTGTTCAATCTATAGACAGAGTAAAAGATGAACTACTTAACACAAGAATCATTGAAGAATCGCACCGACTAGGATACTGGACTTCACAAGACAAGTTTATATCAATATTAGAAGATGTTTATAACGAACCTGAGGATCAATCAATAAGAAAAAGATTAAATGATTTTTGGGAAAGTTGGCACGATCTAGCAAATCAACCACAAGGTTTAGCAGAAAGAAAAATAATTCTAGAAAGAGGCAAATCTTTTTGTGAAGGAATAAGAAATAGATTCCATTCGCTTGAAAGAATTTACATAATGGCAAACGATGAAATAAAAATTACAACGGATGAGGCAAACAATTACATTAGAAACATTGCAAATCTTAATAAACAAATTTCAAAATCTCAAGCAATGAAAGACAATCCAAATGACTTAATGGATGCAAGAGACTTAATGGTTGAAAAATTAGGCAATATAATAAGTGTATCAATTGAAAACAAACAAGATCCCAATGAATTTTTAATCCACGCAGAAGGAAGACATCTTGTACAAGGTTCAATTGCAAATGAATTCAAACTAGAAGCTACAAACGGGCCCACCAGAACTAGATGGAACATTTTATGGGCAAATAATGACAAAGCTTACCTTAAAACGGGAAAGCTGGGATCTTTGCTTAACATAAGAGATGAAGAGATTAAAAACGAAATCAATGAACTAAATAATATAGCTGCCAACATTATAGAAATTGTTAATGAAATACATGAAGCAGGACGTGGAATGGATAAAAAAAATGGAAGAAGTTTTTTTTCTCAAGAACTAAAACTAACTGATGATCGAGGTAGATATGATACTAACGGAAATGGTCAGTTTGATTCCGTTCATATTTTCAAAATTAACAGCACAAATGAAATATTTCCAGAAGAAAAATTGGGATTTTACGGAACTCTTAAATTTGAAGCTACAAATAGTAATGAAATTGTAGAAATACCCTACAATGCTCCAGATACAGTTCAAGATGTAATAAATAGAATAAATAATTCCAACGCACAAGTTACAGCAAGAATTAACTCAGAAGGCAAGCTTGAAATCAAAGCAGTTAAAGAACAAGAAGATGAGAATATAACATTTAAAATCAAACATATAGAAGATTCTGGATCATTTCTAACAAAATATACAGGAATATTAAATGCATCTGGACCTGAGGGAGCTTATGATTATAAAAATATTGACACAACAGACAAATTGGCGCCTAAATCGACTTATTCAATCTCTCCTCTAAAAAATCCTGCAGCATGGATAAAAGTTGCAGACATAATAGACTCAGATCCTTCAAAAATAGCATCGGGAATTAAAAATCCAACAAATGAAATATCTATTGGAGATAACCAAGCAGCACTAAGAATCTCCTCTTTTGGAAATTCTCAGATTATGATTGGCAAAAATTTAACATTAAATGATTACTTTGCAAATACAGCATCAAATATAGCAATAAAAGGACAAATTTCAGAAATCACAAAAGAAAGCCAATCTCAAATATTAAAAGATTTAACAGATCTAAGAATGTCTATTTCTGGAGTAAACAAAGATGAAGAACTTGCAAACATGATCGAATTTCAACAAGCATTTATTGCAGCAAGTAAATTTATCACTGTTTCTGTTGAACTAATAGACACAGTAATAAATAAAATGGGAGTATAAGCATGATAAATAGAGTAAGTCATCCATTAACATATGAAAATTTCAAAACCTCTTCAGCAGAGCAAGAGTCTAAAATTACAAAACTTTTAGAAAACTTATACAAAGGCGGCAAAAGGATTGTAAAATTAAGAAACGATCCAACAGGCGTTACTCACGCAATAAGACTAGATAACGACATATTTAAGCTTAATGTATACATAAAAAATATTGACACTTCTAAAAGCAACCTTAGATATACGGAAGGATATTTACAGTCTCTTACAAATATTTTAACACGAGCTAAAGAAATTGCAATTCAAGGAGCAAGCGGAACTTATGAATCAGATGACAAAAAAATGATATCAAAAGAAGTAAATGCCTTGCTTGAAGATGTAGTTGCAATAGCAAACGCCAAAGGGCCTGATGGATACAGCATATTCTCGGGGACTAAAATTGATAGCGAGGCGTTTAAGGTAACTAGAGAGAATAAAATAAGCAAAACAAGCAAAGACGGTGCGGGCCCCCAAATAATCAAAGTAGAATACAACGGCAACCAAGCTGAAAAAAAAACAGAGGTATACAATGACATTCATATGTCAAATAATTACCCTGGAAATGTAATATTTTTCTTACAAAATCAAAATATTATCTCATCAATAAACACTAATGGATTTGCCGTAAAAGAAAATACAAAAATTTATATTGACAATATTGAGATAGGACTAACAGCAGGAGATACTGCTCTTGACATCGTTGCAAAAATCAATGAATCTTCAGCGCCTGTTGAAGCAAGCATTGATCCCGTTTTAAACTCATTGTCTATTAAAACTACAACTCCACACCAAATTTGGATAACAGAAGAAAAGGAATCAAATGTTTTACAAACACTTGGAATACTTACCAAAAACAATGATACCAAACTACCTCCTTACAACCTTTCTAGTAGCACAGAAGTTAGAAGTAGGTCTATTTTCGATGCGCTTATTGAGCTTAGAGACACACTTTACAATAACAAAGAAGAGCTTGTTGGAAGTAGAAGTCTGGCAGAAATTGACGAAAGCTTAAAAAGATTACTTATATCCGTTGCAGATCTTGGAGCAAAAGAAAATAGACTTGATAGAAGCTATGAAAGAATAAGCAAAGAAGCTGCAGATATGAAAGAAGATATGATTCAATATACAGATCTTGATGTAACAAAAGCAATAACTAATTTAAATATGGCAAGCTTAGCTTATCAAGTGTCTATAGGAATCTCTGCTAAAATAATGCAAACGACTTTATTAGATTTTATAAAATAGAATGATAGATGAAAAAAGTATAGAATTTGATTTTCCCGAGGGAATACTTGGATTTGAAAACATTAAAAAATTTATAATAAAAGACTCTAAGTATAAGCCTTTTTCTATTATGCAATCCATCAATAAAGACGTAAGTTTTTTGGTGACATCTCCTTTCAATTTTTTAAGCGAATACTTACCAAATATCCAGGAAAAAGATTGGTCGGACATTAAAGCAAAAGAAGAAGATGAAAAAGTTATACTATGCATAATCAATATGCATGTCAATGATTATAAAGACATTACAGCTAACCTAAAGGCACCAATCATAATAAACAAAAAAAAATTACTTGGAAAACAAGCTATATGCACAAATGAAAAATACTCACTACACCATAAAGTTTTCAAGGAATAAAGATGCTAGTATTGTCAAGAAAAGCAAATGAAAGCATTAAAATAAATTCTGATATTGAGGTTTTAATATTAGAAATAAAAAAGGATGCTGTTAAAATAGCAATTAAAGCCCCTGAAAACATTAAAATATTTAGATCTGAAATTTATGAATTTATTATAGAAGAAAACAAAAAATCACTACTAAAAGACAAACACAATATAAGCAAAATTAAAAGCCTTTTTAATCATTATTTCAAGAATGAAAATTAACCTCTGCATCACTTTGTCTTATGTAAAGAGGTCCTGACAAAATATCATCACCTTTTCGATTTTTTAAGTATTTAGCTACCCCAAGTTCTGTTAAAATTTTTCCAAACGAACTTAAATTTTCAATGATTTTAAATTTATAATTGCACTCTTTGCAAACATCTTCAAGATTGTTCCCAATAAGCACTGAATTTGGATCAATCTGATTCAAATATTCAAACAAATCTTTCTTAGAAAAACACAAAATCTTCCCTATCAATTTGCAATTTTTATAATTCCCAAGAAAATATTTACCTGCAGTAAAAGTTAATACAACTGCACTGGGGTTATTTTCAACTAAATTTGCAAAAACATCTAATGTGGAAATATTGACAAAAGGAATAGAAAGACCTAAAGCAAGGCCTTTGACAAAACTTAAACTAATTCTAAGACCAGTAAAAGAACCAGGACCACAAGAATTTATAATTAATTCAATTTGATTAAGATCGATATTATTTTTAATTACAAAATCATTGAAAATTTTTGGAACACTAAAATTTAAATTTGATTTAAGTTTAACCAATGAAAAATTATTATTATTAATTCTACAATAAACTATTAATGCTTTATATGAATATTCAAATGCAAGTGTATTAACCATTAAGTTCTACAACCCTGCCTGAACCTACTATTTTAAAAGTTAAAGAAAATAATCTATCTTTTGGAACAATGCTCAAAGCAATTTGTGGCCATTCAATAGCAATAATCGAGTCAAGATCCATAAGTATTTCCAATCCCCCAACAAGCTCAAATTCTTCCAAAGAAGACACCCGATATAAATCAATATGATAAAATTTAAAATTTATAAAATCATAAACATTAACAATGTTATAAGTTGGACTTGTAAAATAAGAAATTCCAAGGTTAAGGGCAAGTCCCTTTAAAAAACTAGTTTTTCCAGATCCCATGTCACCACTTAAAACAAATATTTTACCAATTGGCAAAGGATAAAAAAAAGATTTGGAAAAATTTATCATTTTTTTTTCTGACTTAAATTCTAAAATCAAGGAAGCTTACCTTTAAACTCCAAATCGATTACACGCCTTTTAATTGCAACCATTAGTTTTAAAACAGGATAATTTAAAAGATCTATAAAATCAATAGTGACATGCTTTTCTCCTAAGGGCGTAGCTTCAATTACAAACTTGACTTTTTTGATTTCTAAGATATCATTATACTTATAAATAACATCAGCAAAATATACATTTCTATAGTATATAAAACTCTCTTGCTTTTCAATATTATTAAGAGAAATAAGCTGCACAATAATAATCCTTAAAATAAATTAAACTCCCAAAAAGCCAACATAAGAACATTTTTATTTAGCGCTATTTTTCAAGGCGGAATTTTTATTCTTAACCTCTGAATTGCTTTTGGCTATCATTGACTAAAAATATTCAAATTCCTAAATTTTATGAGATGTCGCAAAAAAATAACTCTAATTCTTAAAATTAAACCTCCCAGGAGCTTTGATTTTTCATCTTCTTATTTCTAAAACAATTTTTTTAAAAGCTTCAACATCCTCAATTGCTAAATTAGACAAAATTTTTCTATTAATTTTTATATTAGACTTCAATAAACCCTCAATAAATCTTGAATAAGTAACCCCAGTATCACTTAAAGCAGCCGAAATTCTTGAAATCCACAAGCGCCTAAAATCTCTTTTTCTAACTTTTCTATCTCTTGTGGCATACATCATACCTTTTYTCAAGGTATCCTTAGCTTTTTTATAATTGCTCTTTTTTGTACCCCAAAATCCTTTTGTTTTTTTTAAAATTCGCTTACGCCTTGCAACGTGAACTGTGCCGTTTTTAGCCCTAGCCATATCTATCTCCTAAAATTATTTTAACCATAAGGTAATAAAGTTTTAATTCTTTTAACTTCAAAACAAGAAAGATTGCCCGATTTCCTTAAATTTCTCTTGCGCTTAGAAGATTTTTTTGTCAAAATATGCCTTAAATTTTGTTTTTTATACTTAACTTTACCGTTTACAGTAAAAGAATACCTTTTTTTTGCACTTTTGCGTGTTTTCATTTTATTTGCCATTTCTTCCCCTTTAATTTAATATTTATTTTTTAAACTTAGGCGCTACAATTAAAAACATTGTTTTGCCTTCCATTTTAGCCGCAGATTCCAAAACATAATTCACATCCCCTACTTTTTCAAGAATGCTATTTAAGATACCATATCCTAAATATGTGTGAGCAAGTTCACGACCTCTAAATCTTATTGTAACTTTAACCTTATTGCCATCTTTTAAAAAACCTAAAATGTTTTTTGATTTAAAATCAAGGTCATGAGCATCTATCTTGGGCTGCATTCTGACTTCCTTAAGCTTAATTACTTTTTGATTTTTCTTTTGCTCTTTTTGACGCTTTTCTTGATGGAATTTATATTTTCCATAATCAATAATCTTGCAAACCGGAGGAGATACATTAGGAGAAACCTCAACCAAATCAAGTCCAGCTTCTTTTGCTTTTTTAATAGCATCTTCAATCGATAAAACCTCTTGTGTTCCATTTTCAAAAATAACTCTTACCTCGCGAGCCTTAATTCTGTAATTAATTTTTAATTCCTTGTCATTTGATCTGGACCTATCCCTATCTCTATTGGCATTTCTATTTATCATCTAAAAAATATATACTCCTAAATCAATTAATAATTAACATTAATAATTAATTTTATTATACATTCACTAAAAAGTAAATTCTAGGAATAATGTTTACAAAAAGTAATAAAATCAATAATATTGATAAAACAAATATCCAAATCACACAAGTTTTTAGTCAATCAATTGATTTAAAAAACGTTTAAAAGTAGAATTGTACTTACAATGAGTTTATTTTTATTAACAAGTCTACCACTAATATTAAAAATTTATATGAATATTCGGCTAAAACAAAGTCAAACAAAAAATACCCAAGCCCATGTTTTAGCAATATTTCTTGCAATAACAATGTTTTCTTTTCTTTATTTAACTCAAGAATTTATTCTATACAGATCATTTGAATTAGATTACACATCAAGAATAAGCCTGGGGATTTCAATATTTATCAAAGAACATTTATACTACTATATATTCCCACTATTAATATTTATATTTTTCTTTACTCTAAATGAAAATTCTTTATTTAAAAAAAAATTAACAATACTTATATATTTCACATTTGGACTAATATTTTCTAAAAACTTAGAAATAATAATTCTAAATAGCAAAATTTTTGGAATTTATGAATATATAGAATTACCAATACTTAATGCAATAGAACTAATCTTTTCGGCCATAATTTTTGAAAAGAAAATTAAAAAATGCCAAAAATACTCGGCAAAAGAATACAAAATTATTCTTTCTCCTATTCTATTTTTAGGATTATTTATTGCAACTTTAAAAACATTAATTTTAACCAACATGAGCATCTATGCACTAATAATACTTGGTTTGGCTTTAATATCTATGACTATTAACAATAAATATACTGAGAAATAAAATGTCTGGCCCTAAAAAACTTGCTATAATAGCGCTCTTAGTAATTTCAATACAAGGATGCAAAGAATCTTCTATTATTGAAAAACAATTTAATTATGCAATAATTTTTTCAGATGCAACTGAATATTTTTTTGAAATTCAAACAACTCCATTCATAAAAAACGAAATACTATTTATAAATGACAAAAATTTAGAAATTATAAAAGACAAGCTTAAAACAACAAAAAAAATACTATTAACTCATAAATCAAATAATGAAATTCTAAATAACGAAATTCTAAAAGAGAAAATTTTTTATCTATCAAAAATAAAATTTTCTCTAAAAAAATCTATTGACTTTCTGCTTAACGAAAAATCAATAGATTTGCAAAAAACATTACTATTTAGAGACAAATCTCTAAATAACGAAGACCTTGAATACTTGGAAAAAAAAGGCAAAGAAAAAAATGTCAATATTACTCTAATAAACGAAAAAAACATATCCTATATTCAAACATTCATTACTTCTCAAATAAAAACAATAATATTATTCTCTTTAAGAGATAATAATATTATTTTAAAAAAGATACTAAATTCGCCTTTTTCTAAAAATATAAAATTTGTATTAATTGGCAATACAAGAAAAGACTTAAAAATTATTAAGCTAAAATATATAATCACCCTTAAAGAGCCTGATTTGATAAAAATAGCAAAAGATGTTGAAAAAGATTTTCAATATGAATTTAACATTTATAAACAATAAAAATGATTAAATTTAAAACTAATAATAAACCATACAAATAAATAATTATAAATAAAATTTAATGCAGCAATAAAAGATCTTTAAAGCTATTATATACTGCAAAAGCAACATCATTAACAGAGCAATTTTTAATCCTTGCAATCTCAAGGCATACATATCCTAAAAACAAAGGTGAATTAATTTTGCCTCTCAATGGCACTGGAGCTAAAAAAGGGCTATCCGTTTCTATTAAAAGATCATTTATATTTAATTTGCCAACAAGAATTCTTAAAGGTTGTGCATTTTTAAAAGTTATATTGCCCGAAAAAGAAACTTTAAATCCCAAATCAATAAATTTTTTAGCATGCTCATAAGTTCCTGAATAACAATGCAATATACCCCTATTTAAAAAATTTAAAGACCTTACAATATTATAGACATCATCATAGGCATCTCTTATATGCAAAATAACTGGCCTTTTATATTTATCAGCCAAATACAATTGCTCTTCAAGAGCTTTAATTTGAAATTTCTTGTTATCTGCTTTAAAATAATCAAGACCCATCTCCCCAACGGCAACAACATTTTCACTAATCAAAATTTTCTCAAGCTGTTTAATATCATCTTTAAAATGATCACTTAAATTTAAAGGATGAATACCTGCTGTTAAAAACACATTGGAATAAGGGCTTAAAAGATCTTTTCTGTCATTAAAATCACTAGGATGCAATCCAACATCAAGAAAATAAGAAAAGCCGTTTTTAAAACATTCATTAATAATGTAATTGACATCCAAAGATCTTTTCTTTAATTCATAAAAATGAACATGAGTATCTATTAATTTATCAAAAAAAATAGATTTTTCAGTTTCAAGTAAAGAATCCATCATTCCATTTTTTTCCTAAGAACCGCAAGGTAGTCAATAACAACAATATTTTTCATACCAAGCTGTAAAAAGCTTGATAAAATATCAACAGCATTTCCAATCTGCCCTAATGCTTCATAACATTCAGCAGCATTAACATACAATGCTGAATTTTTAGGATTGTTTTTAATTAAACTTTTAATAGCTATTAATGCTTCTTCATATTTACCTTGTTCCTTTTGAATAAGAGCAAGTCCAAGTATGGCAAACATATCAAAATCAACATCAAGGGCCTTTTTATAATAAATTTGAGAATTTTCATAATCATTTAAATAGCGATAAGCATCGCCTACTCTTGTAAGAACCAAATTATTTTTTGGATCTTTTTCGATAATATCAAGCCAATATTTTAAAGCCTCTTTGTACTCCTTATTGCCTCTATAACAATCAGCAAGTCCAAAAACAGCATAAAAATTGCTAGGTGAAATTTCTAAAGCTTTTTTAAAAAAATAAATTCCTCTGGTAAATTCCCTTAGCTTACGATAACAATTACCAATTGAAGTTAATACTCTAACATCAACTTTAGATTGATTTAATTCATACATTTTAAGCCAATACTTTAAAGCCTCTTTATATTCTTTAAAGTCATAATACAAATGGCCAATACCTACAAGAGCATAATCATTATCAGGTATTAATTCCATTACCTTAAGATAAGTTTGCTTAGATTTTTGAAAATTTTTTAGCTTCCTGTAAGATGCCGCGACTCTTGTTAAAACCGTTATATTCTCAGGATCATATTTTAAATATTCTTCCCATATGTCTGTGGCTTTTTTATAATTATCTAAATTTCTGTAACAATCTCCAAGTCCAAAAAGAGCATAATTATTGCTCGGATGCTTTACAAGACATTTTTGATAATAAACTATTGCTTTATCGTAATTATTCTTCTTCCTTTCAATGTCTCCAAGCCCAACAAGAGCATAATTATTCTCATTATCCTTTTCAAGGATATCAGAAAATAAACTTTCTGCTTCAGAAAGTCTTTCTTCTTTGATCAACTGATACCCTCTTTTTGATTTCTCAGTGACATCAAGAAGTTGATCATCAGAAATGCTCGAGAGATCTCCTAAAGCATCCAAAATTTTTTCATTTAACATAAATACCCCTTTTAAATCGGTTTATCAAAGATATAACTTCAACTACCTCAAACACACCGCAAATAATAATACGTAAAGCTCAATTTATATATAAATACAACAAAACCTAATTTAACTTTAATATCCAACTTAATAACATTTATTATATAAAAAAACATGAAAAAATATAATTGATTTTTTTAATCACGCTTATTCTATTTATTTAATAAAAGCAGTTTTAAAAAAGAATGTTAAAATAAAACATAAATATGGGAATCTACACAAAACTTATTAAAAAGTCTAACAAAAAAATCTAAAATTAATATAAACTATTACTATCTTTCAGGAGAAACCATAATGCTTTTAGAAAAATTAAATTCAGCAACAAGCAAGATTAAGTTGATAGAAGAAAAATTACAAGATATAAATCTAATTAAAGATCAAAAAAAATATTCAAAAATAATAAAAGAATATACATATTTAGAAAAAATAAATACTAAAAAAATTGAATACGAAAAAATATTAAGCCAAATCAATGATACCAAAACCATCTTGGAAAAAGAAGATCAACAAGAAATGAAAGAGCTAATAAAACAAGAACTAATTGATCTGGACAAAAAAAAAGAAGATCTTGAACATCAAATAAAAATACTACTTTTGCCTCAAGATGAAAATGATAGCAAAAATATAATAATTGAAATTAGGGCTGGAACAGGTGGAGAAGAAGCTGCTCTTTTTGCAAACAATCTTTATAGTATGTATATAAAATATTCAGAGAAAAAAAAATGGAAAACAGAAATTATAAACTTCAATGAAACAGAACTTGGGGGATTTAAAGAAATAATATTTGAAATTAAAGGAAAAGATGTATTTAAAAAATTAAAATACGAAAGCGGTGTTCACAGGGTACAAAGAATCCCTATAACAGAGTCTAACGGAAGGCTTCAAACTTCAGCTGCTACTGTAGCAGTGCTACCTAATATTGAAGAAACTGAAATTGACATCAATGAAAAAGATTTAAGAATTGATGTTTACAGATCATCTGGAGCTGGTGGGCAACACGTCAATACAACTGATTCTGCAGTCAGAATAACGCACCTACCAACAGGAATTGTTGTACAGTGCCAAAACGAAAGAAGCCAGCATAAAAACAAAGATCAAGCAATGAAAATATTAAGAGCAAGGCTTTATGAATTTGAAGATTCAAAAAAACAAGAGCAAAGATCAAGCAATAGAAAACAACAGGTCGGCTCAGGAGATAGATCTGAAAGAATTAGAACCTATAATTTTCCTCAAAATAGAATAACAGATCATAGAGCAAACATCACTCTTTATAAATTAGAAGAATTTATGCAAGGAGAACTTGACCCACTTCTTGATCCTTTGATGATAGCACTTCAAGAACAAGAATTAAAAAGCAATAGCATATAGCAATGAATATAAACGAAGTTATAAATTATGCTAAAGGTAMAAATTTAGATACAATAGAAGCACTACTAATACTTGAATTAATTTTAAAAACCAAAAAAGAATTAATAATTGCAAATATAAAAAAAAGCTTAACAAAAAAAGAAAAAAAACTTTTTTTTGATCAAATAGATAAAATAGAAAAAGGAATTCCTATTCACTACATACTTCAAAAGAAAGAATTTATGGGGATTGAATTTAGCCTAAACAAACATGTATTAATTCCAAGGTTTGATACAGAATGTTTAGCAGAAGAAGCCTTAATTCAAATCCAACAAAATGGTTTTAAAAAAATATTAGACTTATGCTGCGGTAGTGGATGCATAGGGCTTTCGATTGCCTATTACATTAGAAAAAAAGTAATACTCTCGGATATTTCAACAAAAGCTTTACAAATAGTTGAAAAAAATACAAAAAAGCTCAAACTTGAAAAATTTGTAGAAATAATTCACTCTAATTTGCTAAAATGTATAAAGGGAAAGCTTGATATAATCATTACAAATCCTCCTTATTTAAATAAAGAAGAATTAGAAATAAAAAATAAAATAAAAAAAGAACCCACAAAAGCTCTTTTGGGATTTGGAAAAGATGGGCTTAATATTTCTAGGAAAATATTAAACCAAGCAAAAGAAAAGCTTAGCCCAAATGGATTAATAATAATAGAATCGGCTCCTTGGCAAATAAAAAGCTTGAAAGATTTTGCAATCAAAAAGGGATTTTCACATTTAAAAACAATTTACGATCTTGAAAAGAGAGCAAGGGCGCTGATATTGGGACAAAGAGATGATACAAGCATACGAAATTGCACATTTAATCAAGATAAATGATCTTGAAAAAGCTAGAAATATTTTTAAAAAAACTGTTGAAAATACTTACAAAGATGAATTTGAACGAAAAAGCATATTCAAAGCTCTAGAAATAGCAGAACAGCTCCACTATGGCCAATATAGAGAAAGTGGAGAGCCTTACATTATTCACCCAATAATGGTTTCATTATTTCTTGCCAAATTTCAACTAGATTTTAAAGCAACTATTGCTGGACTACTGCATGACGTACTTGAAGATACAAATGTTGAAAAAGAAGAAATAGTAAAAGAATTTGACGAGGAAATTTTAAGCCTAATCGACGGTGTAACTAAAATTCATGATTTACACAATAAAACAAGAAGCATAAAAGAGGCTAATACTATCTCAAAAATGTTTTTTGCAATGACACATGATATTAGAATAATAATAATAAAACTGGCAGATAAACTTCATAATATGACAACTCTCTCTTATTTGCCCAAAAACAGACAAGACAGGATTGCAAAAGATTGCCTTTCAACTTACGTTCCAATAGCAGAACGCCTTGGGATCTCATCTCTTAAAACATATCTTGAGGATCTTTCATTTAAGCATCTTTATCCTAAAGATTATAAAGAAATAAAAAATTTTTTATCTGAAACAAAAATAGAAAGAGAAAAAAAATTATACAAAGGAAAATTATCAATAGAAAAAGAACTTCAAAAAAGCGGAATTGAAGCAGAAATTACAGTAAGATCAAAACACTTTTATTCAATATTTAGAAAAATGCAAACAAGAACAAACAAACTTACTCAAATTTTTGATACTCTAGGAATAAGAATAATTTGCAAAAAACAAAAAGAATGTTATGAGATATTAGAAATTGTTCACCGGGTGTGGAAACCAATCCCGGGAAGACTTAAAGACTATATTGCAAGCCCAAAAGAAAATAAATATCAATCACTACACACTACTGTAAGAATACCTGAGGATAACCAGCTTATTGAAATACAAATTCGAACAGAAGAAATGGATAGAATTGCCAATTATGGGGTTGCAGCCCACTGGATATATAAAGAACAAATTGAACTTAAAGCTGATGATCTTTCATTTATAAACCGAATAAAAAAATGGCAACAAGAATCGGCCAACAAAAGTCAATATTCAATGAATGACATACACAAAGAGTTGTTGAATACATTCATATATGTTTACACCCCAGAAGGAGAAGTAGTAGAACTTCCTTTTGGATCAAATTCAATTGATTTTGCATACATAATTCACACAGATATTGGAGATCAAGCTCTTTATGCAAAAATAAACGGAAAAATAAGCTCAATCACAAAACCGCTTAAAAACGAACAAATTGTTGAAATATTCACATCAAAAGACTCAAAACCGGATGTAATATGGCTAAACAGCGTAAGAACAAAAAAGGCCCGATCAAAAATTAGATCATGGCTTAACAAGAATGACAACACAATTTTTGTAGACAACAATATTATTGCTTATCTTGTTGGAGCAAACAAAGAGCAAAGAAAGCTTTTCAGCTTATTCAAATCTTATACCAAAACCAAAATAAAAAGAATTGCAATAGACCCTGAATGTAGTCCAACAACAGGTGAAGATATTATTGGAATAATACATAAAGACGAAATAATAGTGCACAATGAAAATTGTCAAAAGCTTAAATCCTATAAAAAACCCCAATTGATTGAAGTTGAGTGGGAAGCAACACCAACTAGAAAAGTGCATCACATTATTTTACTTTTAAAAGAGCTTAAAGGAATATTTAGCTATCTTGAAAACATTTTCACACTCAATGACGTAAGACTTATTAGCGAAAAAATAGAAGACTGCGGAAATGGTCATGGAATAACAAATATAATAGTCTCATCAAATGCTAAAAATATAACAAAAATTATTTCTGCTTTAAAAGAAAACCCAAATATCTTACAAATAATGCAAATAGAAGAAGACATTAAAAATTATGACAATTAATATATTGTTATTATTGTTATTGCTTAGCTCAACAGGCCCCACCATTGTGCCAAATAAAATGGAAAAAAATGCATTCAATTCAAGCAATAAAATTACAAGCATAGAAACTGAAAAGAACATAAAAACGCACATTAGAAAAATTCATCAACTAAATGAAAGACAAGAAAAAATAATAAACACTTTTAATTATATAAAAAAATATTTTAATACAAATGAAGTTAAATATATGGAATACTCTTTACAAGAGATTGGATTTATTGGATATTCACAAAAAATAATACATTCTAAAATCAAAGGGAAAAACGCAAATACTTATAATATAATCACTCCAATTAAAATACAAAATAATTTAAAAAATAATTTAGCAATTGGAATTGCAATTGAGCTTTTAAATAAACTTAAAAATACTAATCCTGAAAACAACATAAATTTTTTTTTTGTTGAGGATGATTCTTTAGAACAAAATACAATAATTAGTAGCAGAATTTTACTTAGTAATAAGTATTTGGGGAAAAATACAAATACAATATACTTAATGTTAAACGAAAATAAAATAAAAAATAAAATTTACTTAGAAAATGAATCTTTCATAACAAATTCAAAAACAAATTTAGGATTTTTAAAAGCTATTATAAAAACTTTTGAAAAGAATAAACTTGATTTTAATACAGCAAAAATAACTGAAAAAAAATCAAACAATTTGTACAATCTATATCGTGATGAATCTATACCCCTTTTAATAATAAATAATAATTTAAACCCTATATTAACTCAAAATAAAAATACTATTTTTGAAATTTACAAATCAATCGAAGAAACATTAACTAATGAGTACAAAAGTAAAAATACCGATGAAACACACTATATTGTAATTGATACGCCTTTTAAAAAAATAATAATTAATGAAATTGCTTTAATAGCATTAATTTACATTTGTTATAACTTAATTATAATTGTATTTATTAGAAAATTTAAAGAGGCCGGAATAGTTATGAAAAAAGTAAAAAATAATTATTACAAATTAGTAAGATTGTTTTTTACTTTGTTTTTAAGCACTTACATATCCTTATTGCTTACAAATAAAATATTTGCAGGCTATGAAAACACAGCGATTTACAGCATAACAAATCCCAAATATCTAATAACTTTTTTTSCAACTTTGCTCATACATAATCTTTTATCTCTTTTTACATATAATTTCACAATATATTTAAATTACAGACAACTTAAATACCTAGCAATATCAACCTCTATTATCGAACCAATAATATTAATGTTTATTAAAATAGAATTTATCTTAATAATTATCATAAAAAGCATTTTATTATTAATAAAGCCAAATAAAAATACCATTATTCGAAAAATAGTGATATTAATCATTTGGATAATCAATTTTGTATTAATAACATTAATACAAAATACTACATCAATCAAAAATACACTTACACTAAGCTATATAATATCAACTTGTCTTTTCTCTAGCATATTTATTAATATCTCAGAACATTTAAAATCCAAACTCCCAAAAATTAAACAAAATTTAAAAAAAGCTGAAAACCTTGGTCTTGTAACTTTTTTTTTAATAACCACAATCATAATATCCAGCAATATTGATAAAAAAGAGCATGAAATACAAATAGAACAAACGGTTAGCTTTCCTGAAAAAATAAACAAAATAAAAATTGAATATCCAAAAGATAAAAAACATCCTATCCAAATAATTTCAAATGACTTTAATCTAACTTTACAAGCAAACGAAAAAATATTAAAAACTAACATTGAAGTCGATGATGAGCTAATGAATATTGATTTAAAAAAAATAGATATAGCAGAAAGAGCTGTTTATAGTATCGATTTGGTTACTCAAAAAATTGCAAATCAAATCGAGCTGCATTTTAAAAACGCATCTAAACTAATAATTTATCAAAGCAATACTCCTTATAAAATATTGGCTAATAAAATTATCTTTACGCTTAAAAACATTAACTCTAAAAAAACAACAATTGCATTTACTCTTAAATCTCAAGATGACATAGCATATGAAGCATTTGCAAATATTTATATTAAAAAAAATCAAATTAAAATTTACAATAAAACTAATAATACAGAAGAAAAAAATATAAAAATAAATTATTCTTACAAAATAAAATATTCAGGAATATTACCTAAAGCAGAAAAATATAAAAATCTTGAATACTTTAAACTAAAAGATGATAAAGAGATTGAAAATCTAAAAAATTTAAAATTAAATTAATCTAATAATCTAAATTAATTTTCAAAATCAATCCTTTTTTTCCTATTAATGTAACTTTGAAAAGCATAATCAATTAAATTATCCACCAGGTCTTTAAACTGAAGACCATCATTGCTGCACATTTTAGCAAACATAGATATATCGGTAAATCCTGGAATAGTGTTTATTTCATTAAGATAAATAGTTCCTGATTTTTTTTCAACAAAAAAATCAACTCTTGCCATACCTCTGAGTTCTAGATTCTTATAAGTAAGAAAAGCATATTCTTTAATGCTTAATAACTGATTTGTCTCAAGATGTGCAGGAATATTAAAAATAATAGAATTTCCAGGAATAACAGAATATTTAGCATCATAATCATAAAATATAAAATCTTGCACAACAACTTCCCCAGGAGAAAATATTTTCATCTTTTCATTCCCAATAATAGAACATTCGATTTCTCTAGCCTCAATAAACTTCTCTATTACAATAGTAAGGTCATACTTTAAAGCTTCTTTAATAAAAGATTCAATCTGATTTTCGCTGTAAGCTACATTTATTCCAATTGAAGACCCTAATACTGCGGGCTTAACAATAACAGGATAGCCTAAAACCTCCTTTACATTTCTTTTTATTTCTTCTTTGTCTAAAAAATAATCATGCTGTCTAAATCCAATAAAAGGAACCAAAGGGATATCAAAACTTTTAAGCAAAAGTTTGCAAAAATACTTATTACTAGAAATGGCGCTCCCTATAATACCAGCACCAACACAAGGAATGTCCATAACCTTTAAAACCCCTTGAATAGCGCCATCTTCACCGGTTCTTCCGTGAACAACGGGAAAAACAACATCAATTTCAAGATTTTTATTGTTTGAAAAAATTCCAAAACCTGGCAATAAACTAACAATAGGTAAAACATCTGTATTAATGGGCTTGGGAGGATCAGAAACAGAATCTAATAAATACCAAACACCTGTACACTTATCAATATAAACAGGATAAATATTGTATTTATTTAGATCCAAAAGGGCTAAATAAATACTATAAGCAGATTTGCAAGAAATTTCATGCTCAAAAGAAACGCCACCAAATATCAACATAAGATTTTTTTTCAAATCACTTCTCCTTTTCTGATTTTTCTAAACTTAAAATAGCATTTTTAACTACCTCTTGTTCATTCCAAAAAACTTCTCTATTTTTATAAATTATTGAACTTTCATGACCTTTGCCCAAAGCAACAACCAAATCTCCTGCTTTTGCAAGACTTATTGCTTTTTCAATAGCCTGCTTTCTATCAGCAATAAAAAATAAATCCTTATTTTCAACTTTATTTACAATTCCTTTTGCAATGTCTTTAATTATACACATACTATTCTCGCCTCTTGGATCTTCATCGCAAAGTATTATTAAATCAGAATAAATATCTGCGATTTGCCCTTGCAAAAATCTTTTTTCAACATCTCTTTCTCCTGCAGAGCCAAAAACAGAAATCAATCTATTGGTAGCAAATCTTTTAAAAATAGGAAAAAGCTTGGAAAAAGCACCAGGAGTATGAGCATAATCAATTATTACAGAAAAATTTTGCCCCAAATTAATACTATCCATACGCCCATCAAGACTTTTAATGCAGTTAAGTTTATCAACAATATCTTGAATATCGATATTTAAAATTTGAGAAACTAAAATAAGAGCAGCCATTACATTCTCAACATTAAAACTCCCCAGTAGGCTAACATTAGCAAGATATTTAACCCCCTTGTGATAAAATTCAAATCTAGTAGAATCGGTTTTCTCATCAATAAAACTAACAAAAAAATCCGCTTTACTGCTTTTTAAGCTATAAGTAAAAGATTTCTTAACAGCATTCTTAAAATCAGAAGAATAAAGGTCATCAAGATTAATAACCCCAAAACCAGCATCATCACTAACAGACCGAAAAAGACCCAGCTTGACATTCAAATAATTTTGAATTGTGCCATGAAATTCAAGATGCTCATGTCCAATATTGGTAAAAACAACTGCAAAATAATTAACATCAATAAGCCTTGCTGTTTCAAGGTCAAGCCCATGAGAAGTAGATTCAAGAATTGCATATTGAGCTTCATTTTTAACCATGGTGCTTAAAAATGAATGTATTTCCGTAGACTCGGGAGTTGATTGTCTGTAAGGATTTTTAATCAAGCTTCCACTCCCATCATCAAAAAATACTGTCGATATAAAACCTACTTTAACACCCTTTTTTTTAAAAAGAAGATATATATAATAACAAACAGAACTTTTCCCGTCAGTGCCAGTGACTCCAATAACTTTTAATTTTTTTGAAGGCTCATCATAAAAAATATTTGAAAAATTAGACATAAATTTTCTTATGTTAAAGTCATCTACCTTAATATAAGTAACATTAGGACTGTAAAAATCCACATCTCGTGAACACACAACAACATTACTACCCTTTTGAATTGCAATTTCAATAAAATCATGCCCATCAAAATGAATTCCTGGAAGAGCAAAAAACACAAACCTGGGCAAAACCAATTTAGAACTATAAGTAACTCCTGATATTTCTAAATCAAGAGAACCTTTTACACATTTTATTAAATCTTGATCTAACTTTAATAAAACTTCATTAAGTTTTTTATTCATACATTAAAATTTTACATAAAACTAATAAAAATAGCTAAGAAATTCAAAATTATGCTTCAATAGAAAATATATTTACAATTTTCTATTTTTTTAATAAACTAAGCAATGTTACAAGGCGCTGTACCCAAGTGGCTAAGGGAGAAGTCTGCAAAACTTTGATTCGCCGGTTCGATTCCGGTCAGCGCCTTCTAAGATCAAGTCAAAAATATTTTTATACTTAAGGACATAACTTAAAGCATTTTTATTAAAGATAAATTAAAATAATACATATATGCTAGAATTAATCATAATACTACTATTTATAATATTATCTGCTATTTTCTCAGCATCTGAAACAGCTTATACTTCATTAAGCATAATTCAGATACAAGACATAAGAAAAAAGGGGAAATCGGGAATATCCGTGTACAATTTGGTTCAATCTCCTTCAAAATTAATTACTACTATTCTTATCGGCAACAATATATCAAACATTGTAGCAAGCACACTTACAACAAAATTTGTACTTGAAAAATACGGAAACAGCGCACTTGCAATATCAACGGGCCTAATAACAATAATCGTTCTAATTTTTGCCGAAATACTTCCAAAACAAATTGCAATTTTAAATAATGAAATAATTGCCCTATCTACTTCATTTTTTTTAAAGCCATTAATTTTTATATTTACTCCACTAATATATATAATAAACAAAATCATAAAAAAAATATTAAATCTCTTTAAAGTTAAGACTAGCTCCCAAATGACTAAAGAGAGCATAAAAAATATGCTCTCTTTAGCAGGAAGTTTAGGAATTTTAAAAAATGACTCTAGAATATTTATGCAAAAAATGTTAGATATAGATCAAGTAAGAGCTTCTGAAATCATGACCCACAGAACAGGGGTTTTTTCACTCTCAAGCTCATCAAAGCTAAAAGATGTAATCAAATTGATCAAAGAAGAAGGATACTCTAGAATTCCTATATACAAAGGACAAAGCAGAGAACAGATAATTGGGATTTTAATAGCCAAAGACCTCATAGAAGTCAATAAAAAAGATATGAATAAAAACGTTTCTCAATTTATTAAACCAGCTGTATTTGTACAACAAAACAAAAGGATAAAAGACATACTAGATATTATGAGGAAAAAACAAAAAATAATGGCAATCGTAATCGATGAATATGGTGGTTTTTCAGGGATACTTACAATAGAAGACATAGTAGAAAAAATTTTTGGAGCAATATCTGACGAATACGACATTAAAGAGGAAAAGCCTCTGATTACTCAAATCAACGACAATACTTACTCAATACTTGGAGAAACTACTTTTGACGAGATTGAAGAGGCAATTGGGATATCCATTAAACATAAAGAATATACAAATACAATTGGTGGATACTTAATAGATCTGCTTGACAAAATACCAACAAAAAACGAAACCGTAAAAACAAATGATGGAGAATATTTTATTAAGGAAATTCAGAATAATAAAATTGAAACAATAACTTTTATCAAATCTAAAAAGTAGTGACAAAATTCGCTTACTAAAAATAATTTAAAACATTAGGAGAAGCAGATGTTTGACATAAAACAAATTTTTAATAAAACTTATGAATATTTAATAATTATTATTACCCTGATACTAATATCAATAATAGTTATTGCAAACATATTCATAGTAGGGCCATCAGAAGAGGCAATTGTACTTCGCCTTGGCAAGCTTAACAGAACTCTTGATTCAGGAATACACGTCAAGATTCCATTAATTGAAGAAAAATTTATCGTACCTGTAAAAATAGTCCAAGAAATTAAATTTGGATTTCTAATATCTCCAAGCGATATTAGAGAAAATGATAATGCAAACGACGAAAGCAGGATTATTACTGGGGATTTAAATATCATAAACATTGAATGGTTAGTGCAATACAAAATAAGAGATCCTTATTCATTCAAATTTAAAGTAGAAGATCCTGAAACAACAATTAAAGATATTGCAAAGTCATCAATGAATAGATTGATTGGGGATAATACTATTTTTGAAATAATAAATGATAACAGAGTGGGAATAACAGAAGGCGTAAAATCTTCTATGAATGAAATAATAGATAATTATAATTTAGGCATTGATGTAGTGCAAGTACAAATTAGAAATGCCCTACCCCCAAAAGGAAAAGTTTATGAAGCTTTTGAAGATGTAAACATTGCAATTCAAGACAAAAATAAATACATAAACGAAGGGAGAAAAGAATTTAATCAAATAGTTCCCAAAATCAAAGGTGAAGCATTAAAGGTTATTGAAGAAGCTAGAGGATATAAAGAAAGCAGAATAAACAATGCATTAGCAGACACAGAAATTTTCAATGCCATATTAGACGCTTACTTAAAAAATCCCGATATCACAAAAGAAAGACTTTACAATGAAACCATGAAAGAAATACTTGAAAACAAAGATAACATTGAATTAATTGACAAAAACTTCAAAAATTTTCTACCATTTAAAGAGGTAAAATAAATGAAATTTATAATAAATCTTTTATTATCTACTATAAAGATTATAACCTTTACAGTAATAGTTTGCTTGACTATTTTGTCTATTTTCCAGCCAATTTATATTTTGAAAGAAAATGAAATTTCAATAACCACTCGACTTGGAAAAATTCAAAGAACTGAAAATTTAGCTGGACTTAAATATAAAATACCATTAATTGAAAATGTGCAAATATTTCCCAAAATCATTCTTAGATGGGATGGAGAACCTCAAAGAATCCCAACAGGAGGGGAAGAAAAGCAATTAATATGGATTGATACAACTGCTAGATGGAAAATTGCAGACATAAATAAATTTTACACAACAATAAAAACAATGAGTAGAGCTTACGTTAGAATTGATGCAGCAATTGAACCTGCTGTTAGGGGGGTTATTGCAAAATACCCTTTGCTTGAAATTATAAGAAGCTCAAACGATCCTATTCAACGTTTGTCTAATGGAATACTCACCCCACAAGAAACAAAAATTAACGGTATTTATAAAATAACAAAAGGACGAAAGATAATCGAAAAAGAAATAATTCGTATAGCAAACAACAATACCAAAGATATTGGAATTGAAATTGTAGACGTACTAATAAGAAAAGTTACTTATGACCCAAGCCTTATTGAATCTGTAAACAACAGAATGATCTCAGAAAGACAACAAATCGCAGAAGAACAAAGAAGCATAGGATTAGCTGAAAAAACAGAAATTCTTGGAAGCATAGAAAAAGAAAAACTGAAAATATTAAGTGAAGCAAAAGCCACTGCTGCAAAAATAAAAGCCGAAGGGGATAGAGAAGCCGCAAAAATTTATTCAAATGCATATGGCAAAAATATTGAATTTTACAAATTCTGGCAGGCATTAGAAAGCTATAAAGCAGTATTAAAAGATAAAAGAAAAATTTTCTCAACAGACATGGATTTCTTTCAATATCTTCACAAAAGAAATTGAAAGTTTATTAGTATAAATTTTTTCTTTAAATACCTGTAAAATATATATTATTAATCTATTATTATAGATTAAATAATAATGCAAATCTTTATTTAAATTTAAAAAAATACCCAAAAAATATTTTACTACACACCTTGAAAAATTAACTAAATTTTTAGAAATTGTCCATTTTAAAGCCTAAAAACTAGCTATGAATCATTTTTTTAGCACTACATTTGAAAGCTAAAATTTAAAAAGAGTTGACAAACATATATACTTATGAAAAAATTAAGGTACTAGAATAAAAATGCTGCTGTAGCTCAGTTGGTAGAGCATAGGACTGAAAATCCTTGTGTCAGGAGTTCGATTCTCCTCGGCAGCATGCATTTATTTAAATTACAATTGTCGCTGTAGCTCAGTTGGTAGAGCATAGGACTGAAAATCCTTGTGTCAGGAGTTCGATTCTCCTCGGCGACATTTATTTAAAGATTAAAAGGATCTCAAAGTGATACTTAAAGAAATAAAGCAAATAAAAGATCTAAGCGAACAAGACATAATTTTCTCAAGAATAGGAAACTTATCAAAACTTGGCACAAGAATAAATGAAAAAATCATTAAAATACTTTCCAAAGGCAATACGCCATACATTCCTGTACTTAAAAAAGAAGAAGATGAATCATATGAAGACCTGATAAAAAAAATAAATGAAGAAATTTTAAATGATGATCTTAACTATTTAAGAGAAAAGCTAATAGATAACCTAAAAGATGTATATAAGCCCTTTAAGGAAGACGATCCAATATTTATTACCAAGGGCAAAAAACCACTCATGAAAATAAATACATTGATGGAGACTGAGCCTAATCAAATTTATTGGAAAGAAATATTGGAAGGAAGCTTTAAAATACTTCCAAGACATAAAATAACATCTTTGCAAAAAATTTTATTAGAAATATATCATTATTTTGATGTTAAAAAGCTTAGGACAAAAGAAAACCTTAAAGATAAAAAAACTTTAAAAAAATTATATTTATACTCTGCTAGAAGAGACTATGAATTTTTTAAAGGAAAAGTCAAAACAGAAGGTGATTCAATACTACTACATTCAGTCGATACAACAATTTACTTTTTAATTACAATTGCAAATTTAAACAAAATAAGGTCTTTGAAAAATGCACCTCGTTCAACTATTAAATTTTTTCTTGATAAAACTGAATATAACGAATTTACAGAATTTTTTTATGCAGAAGACATGATACTACAAGCCGCACTTGGATCATTGCTACACTCAATAGGATTAATGCATATAACAATATTGGAAAATATGGGGAATAAAATAAGCCTTAAAGACAAAAATTTTAAAGAACATCACAAATTAAAAATAGAGCACTTGGAAAAAAATATTAACATTGCTAAAAATTTGTTTAGAATAAGAGAAGATATTTCAGCTATTACAAAAATGATAATCAATGGACAAAAAGACTACCTTGATGCTACTGGACATCCACAGCTAAAAATCAACAAATTTATTCATGAACTTGTTAGAATTTTTTGTATAGTAGACACTTACGATGAATTGGTAAATCCAATAATAATTAAAGAAAGTGCTAACCCTTTAGAGACTGTTAAATTCTTAATAGAAAATAGTGGGAAATACTACTGGAGCAGAAAAGAGCCAAAAGAGCAAACAAAAAACAAAAAATTTGACATTAAAATGCTAGAAAATTTTTTAACAATACTTGCACCTTTTGATTATGGGCAAATAGTAGATGTAAACAAAAAAAATAATAATGAAAATCTTTTTCAAGCTGCTGTTCTGGAATACAAAATGAGCATTGCGCCAAATCTATCTATAATAAACAAAAAAAACCAGACTTACAAAATAGAAGAAATAATAATGGATCTTGAGAACAAAGAAATTTTAATAAAAGATGCAAATGGAAATTATAAAAAAAATCCATTAAACAATGTGGATGATTTTGTAATAAAAAACAGTATTCCAGAATTAAATAAAAATGAAATTCAACTCATTCCCTTTAGTTATGAAAAAAAAATAAATCCTACAATATTTTCAAAAAAATAAGTTTTGACCCCCCATACCTTTTTAAATTATAAACTGAAAATTTTGATGTATTTATCTCCAAATCTTCATTAGAAGGATAATGCATAATGATGCTAACTTTATCATTTAAAATTTTACCCTTTAAAATAATCTCAAGCAAATTAATCTTATTTTTATAATTAAACGGGGGATCAAGATAAATAAAATCATAAAAAAGATCTTTTTTACTCAAAAAATCCTCTGCTCTTTGAAAAAAGAATTTATAAAATTCCTCAACAAAACTAAAATTCTCAACTAATGTAATTTTAATTTTTCTATTACATTCAACAAGATGAGCAAGACTAGCCCCCCTGCTAAGAGCCTCAACAGACATTATACCAGTCCCTGCAAAAACATCCAAAAATTTTGAATTAACAATATCCTTGAAAATAATAGAAAAAAAGGCTTCTCTAACAAGAGACATCACAGGACGAACAGAGCCATTCTTAGGAAACAAAATCTTTTTACCTTTATATTTGCCCGAACTTACATACATAAATAAAAATTTTAAAACAATTTTAAAAAACAATGAATATATAAAATTAAATTTTTGCTATAATCTTATTTTAAGAGAGAAAAATATGAAAGGCATTATTCTGGCAGCTGGGTATGGAACAAGATTTTTACCAATAACAAAAACAATTCCAAAAGAAATGCTACCAATTTTAAACAAGCCAGCCATAGATTATATTATTCAAGAATTTATCGATTCAGGAATAAAAGATATTTTATTAATAAGCTCAAGAAGAAAAAAAGTTCTTGAAGATTATTTTGACAGAGAAATTGAACTTGAAAATATTTTTTTAAAAGAAAATAAAAAAGATGAATTAGAAAAGATTAGAAGCAAAAAAATCAACATAAGCTTCATAAGACAAAAAGAAATGCTAGGCACAGGAAATGCCCTACTTTATGCAAAACCCTGGATAAATAGAGAGCCTGTAGTTGTAGCTTACCCTGACGATCTTTGCATTGGAAATCCACCATTAAGCTTGCAATTGATCAAACTTTATGAAAAAACTGGAAAGAACATAATATCTATCATTGAAAATCCAGAAAATATAAATAGATACGGAGTAATAGATCTCTACAAAGACGAAATCCATGTAAAAAACATTATTGAAAAACCAAAGATTGGAAGTGAGCCTAGCAATAAAGCATCTATTGGAAGATTTTTGTACAATTATGAGTTTTTTGAACATTTAGAAGAAGGATTCAAACTACATAAAAAAGGTGAATACTATCACATTTATGCTTTAAAAAAGCTAATGGATCAAAAAAAAGTATTATATAAAAACATTGAAGGGAAAAGAATTGACATAGGAACTCTTGAGGGTTATCTAGAGGCAATAATAAATTCTGCCAAAAAAGATAAAAAATTAATGGGAATTATCAAAAAAGGAATAAATGAAAACGATTAAAAAGGATTCAGAATTTTATGATTCCCTTGCCACATTAAAAAAGCATATAAACAAATATATAGAAGAAAAAGTTTTAAAATATAGCATTTCTTCCCAGCTTTACAAATTAGAAAAACCTGAAATAATTGAACTTATAAAAATTAGCAATGATTATGAAAAAGAAAAAAATGCATTTAACACTTCACTTGAAGAATGCTACTACAAAAACACTCAAAATGAAGCAATTAAAAAATGGATATTAGAAATAGTAAGAAACAAAAATTTTATTCAAATAAGCAAAGAAGCCAATCTCAACACCAAAAAACTAGGAACAACATACAAACTAAAATCTAGCAACTTTTTAAAACTAATTGAAATACAAAATAGCCCTTATTATTCTCAAGAAAAAAAAGACATTTACAAGCAAATTATATTAAATTTTTCCAGCAATATTAACATTGACAGCCTAGAACAAACAATAGATATTCTGGTAGCTGTAAGAAACAGAAATAAAATTAAAATATTAAATATTTTAAATAAAAATTTAAAATATCGACCAGAAAATCAAAAAGTTTTTAAATCAAGCTTAACCAATAAAGAAAGTAGACTAATAAAATTAAAAAGAATGCTAATACTTACATATTGGCCAGTTGGATGTTTGAGCAAAAATATTTTTATTAAAATTTTAATAAAACMTTACAAATACTTGGAAGAAGAAATTCTAGCGCTAAAATACAATGAAATTTTAAACTACTTACGTGCACTAAAAACTTTAAGTCTTAATGAAATTTTTTATAAAGGTTCGAGTAAAAATATTAGCTTTAATTATTTTTTTAGCGATTTCACACAATACGCCCCAAAAGATTTTCAAGACACATTAAAGTGTTATTTATATGTAATTGAAAAAACAATAACAAAAAAATATTTAACTTGGTTTTTCAAAGACAAAATATCTAATAATTGGGAATCTTTCATAGATGCACTTGAATACATTGAAAAACATAAATTAATCAACATAAAAGAAAAAATAAAAGAAATTATAACTGCAAAATTTCAAACAGAAGATTTTTTTATATCTTTTGACAAAACAAATTTCAACCCATACGAAAGCTCAATCTTTAAAGAAAGATACATTAAGAGTGCATTTTTAGAAATTATTATGCATTATGTCAAAAAAAATTCTCAGAATATAGAAACTTATGGCTGGATTGCATTCTATATTTATGCTGATAATAAGGATAAAAAAATTTTTTGTCAACGCATGAAAGAATTTTTCAAATCTAAAACCTTTGAAATACAAAATCAAATATTTGTATATTTTCTATCTTTTTACCCAAATATTGAATATAAGCATTTCAAATTTATATCAGACATACTACTCTACCTTGACGAAAATAAAATTACAATACCTAAAAAAATAATAAAAATACAAAAAATAAATCCTAACCAACTAGATTACCAAAAATCATATCTTTTAATAAAATCACTAAAAACAAGATCAAGGATTTTAAAAATTATTATCAAAAATATAAGATTTAATCTTATTGAAAAACTGGAAGATGAAAATGAGAAAAAATTATTACCTGCAATGTGCTATTTAATATATTGTGAGAATTTGGTAGAATTAAAAAACAATAGAAAGATAAAATCTAATGAAAAAAATAGTTTATTAGAATTTATTTCTTTTTTCAAAACAAAATTGAAGCAAAAAATAAATTTTAAAAAAGAGCTTATGAAATCTAAAGGCATTTAATCTAAAATAAGTATAATGGGAAAAGAATGAGGATTTATTTATTTTTAAATAAAAATTACAAGATTTTTATTTTATTTTTAATTTTAATATTAAATTCAAAATTGGCATATTCTCAAAGGCTAATTAGAATTGGCAAAGAAGAGATGAAAAACAAAAATTACATTCAAGCAATCGAAACACTAAGTGATGCTATTAAAAAATATCCAAAAGTACAACTCGGCTATTACTTTTTATCAATAGCATACAGAGAAAATAATCAACTAACAGAAGCAGAAGGAGCATTGCTCGATGGAATTGCAGTAGGGGGTGAAATCGACTACATACTATATTATGAATTAGGCAACATAATGTTTAACAGAGGGGAAGGTTACTATCCTTTAGCAATAAAATATTATTCTAATTCTATTAAAAGTAGACCTAATTATGACAGTGCGCTACTAAACAGAGCTAATGCCTATGTTCAACAGGGCAAAATAACTTCTAAAGAAAAAGAATACCAAAAAGCTTGGGACTCTTATACTATGGCTATCCACGACTACTCTCAATTTATTACCCTTAGATCAAAAACAGAAAAAAAAGACAGCATTTTGCTTATAATAAGCTATTTAAGAAATGAAAAAATTAATCTTGAACAACTTGACAAAAGTTTGAAGGGGCGAACCGAGCATATTGTATACGCAAAAGAAGATAAAAATCAAATACTTAAAGATAGTTTTAAAGACAACCTAGAAACAAATTCTTTAATTGAGCTAGAAAAACTTAATTGGCAAGAGGAGTTATACATAGATGAATAAAAAACATACAAATTTTTCGGTATTATTGCTTTTAATTTTCTTACTTATCTTATCATTTGGGGGCTTTGGTTACTATATATATCAAAGCAAATTAAATGACAAAAATCGAGAAATAATGCTAAACGAAGTTAAAAATAGCGTAATAGATCGAAACTATAAAAAAGCATATTCTGTTGCAAAACTTCTGCAAGACAAATACCCCCAAAATGAAGACATTGCAATGCTTACAAATACACTAGCAGAAATTGCCAACAGTAGTCCTTTTGAATCAAAAGACTTGCAAAGAGATTCTGCTAATCAAATCTTAGACAAGATCAAAGGTCAAGACAATACAAAAACAAATGTAAACGAAAATTTTGATATAGCATTTAATAATAGATACATTAAAGACAGCACAATAACAGAAAACTACTCTGACAGAAACGATGATGTTGGCATTGAAGATGAAGACATATCTGAATTTAAAAAAAGCAAAATCCCAGAAAAAATAAAACCAAATACAAACCCAAAAGAAGAAGACCAAATAATACAATCTCCAAATCCGAAATTAAGTGTTAATGACCAAAAAAATTTATTTAATTTGGAAAAACTAAAAAAAAATTTAAGTGGAAAATCAAATAGTGAAAATATTTTAAACGATTCTCAAAAAATAGAAAATGATAAGCAAAACACAAATTTATCCAAAGAAAAAAATTCGGAGAATATTTTAAAAACTCCGGACAACAGTAAATATTCAAACAATAACAATACTACATCTTTAAAAAAAATTTCTTCAAATTCCCAAAAAGAAAGTGAGCTTTCTCCACCCAGTCAAACAATAATAGGGAAAATTTATAGGCCATATAGCTACTTGATAAAAAAAGAGCTCTATGAAATATTAGACGATATTAATACCGGAAGAGTCACACTTGGAAAAAACAGATTAAAAGAATTAATTAAAAAAGGTCTAAGCAACAAATTTCAAAAAGTAAATGAATTGATTGAAAATTCAAAAAATAAAGAAGCTTCAAATTTACTATTAACCTTAATAAAAAAAGATATTGAACCAAATCTCATTAATATACCAAAAGATCCTTACAAAAAAGAAATTTTTCAATTAGATAAAGAAGACAAAAAGCCTCAGTACCTAGAGGACCTTAAATCTAAAGTTCATTCAATAAAACCCATTGATCTTGAAAACACAAAATCACGCCAACAAGCCATTAAGGATCTAAACGAATTCTTGAAAAACAATCCCAATGACGCTCAGGCCTCTAAAACTTTAGCTCAAGCTAATAAAATACAACACCTAGAGGACCTTAAATCTAAGGTTCATTCAATAAAACCCATTGATCTTGAAAACACAAAATCACGCCAACAAGCCATTAAGGATCTAAACGAATTCTTGAAAAACAATCCCAATGACGCTCAGGCCTCTAAAACTTTAGCTCAAGCTAATAAAATACAACACCTAGAGGACCTTAAATCTAAGGTTCATTCAATAAAACCCATTGATCTTGAAAACACAAAATCACGCCAACAAGCCATTAAGGATCTAAACGAATTCTTAAAAAACAATCCCAATGACGCCCAGGCCTCTAAAACTTTAGCTCAAGCTAATAAAATACAACACCTGGAGGACCTTAAATCTAAGGTTCATTCAATAAAACCCATTGATCTTGAAAACACAAAATCACGCCAACAAGCCATTAAGGATCTAAACGAATTCTTAAAAAACAATCCCAATGACGCCCAGGCCTCTAAAACTTTAGCTCAAGCTAATAAAATACAACACCTGGAGGACCTTAAATCTAAGGTTCATTCAATAAAACCCATTGATCTTGAAAACACAAAATCACGCCAACAAGCCATTAAGGATCTAAACGAATTCTTAAAAAACAATCCCAATGACGCCCAGGCCTCTAAAACTTTAGCTCAAGCTAATAAAATACAACACCTGGAGGACCTTAAATCTAAGGTTCATTCAATAAAACCCATTGATCTTGAAAACACAAAATCACGCCAACAAGCCATTAAGGATCTAAACGAATTCTTAAAAAACAATCCCAATGACGCCCAGGCCTCTAAAACTTTAGCTCAAGCTAATAAAATACAACACCTGGAGGACCTTAAATCTAAGGTTCATTCAATAAAACCCATTGATCTTGAAAACACAAAATCACGCCAACAAGCCATTAAGGATCTAAACGAATTCTTGAAAAACAATCCCAATGACGCCCAGGCCTCTAAAACTTTAGCTCAAGCTTATGAAAACAATGGAGATTTGCTAAAAGCAGAAAATGCATACGAAAAAATTATCAAACTCACAAATACCCAAGAAGATCACTATAAACTTGGAATCATTAGATTCAAGCTTAAAAAGTATGAACACTCAATAGAATCATTTGATCAAACAATAAAACTCGACCCAAAACATAAAAAAGCACTTCATAACAAAGGAATAGCTTTAATGATGCTAAATAAAAACAAAAAAGCAATAGAATCTTTTGAGAAAGCAATACAAATTGATAAAAATTATGGCACCGCCTACTACCAAAAAGGAATAGCAGAAGAAAAAAATGGCGATATGCAACAAGCATTTGCAAGCTTTAAAAATGCCTACAATCTCGACAAAAACCCCAATTATGCATTAAAAGCAGGAATAGTATCAAATAACTTGGGCAACTTCAAACAAAGTGAAGAGTATTTAAATTTTTTTAATGCCAATGCAAAAAAACCTAACGAAATTGCTATTTACAACCTATCAATAGCAAAATTTGAAAACAATAAACTTGAAGAATCTCTTGAAACAATAAACAAAGCCATAGATTTAAATCCAGAAAAAAGTGAATATTTATATTTAAAAGCATCTATAAATCTTAAAAAAGAAAATTACCAAAATGCTATATCACTTTACAGCTTAGTAATTGAAAAAAACCCTGAAAATACTTCAGCCTATATAAACCTGGCAAAAGCATATGAAAAATCAGGAAATAAAAGTCAAGCAATCTCAACTCTTGAAAAGATAATAAACAAAAATAATAAATTAGCCTTAAACAATCTTGGGATACTTTACAAAAAAGAAAAAAATTATCAAAAAGCAATTGAAATTTTTGAAAAAGCAATAATCAATTCAGATATTGAAGCAAAATATAATCTTGCAACCACTCTAATTGAAATTAATGATAACACAAGAGCTAAAGACCTTCTAAGAGAATATACAAAATTAAAACCAAACAATCCAGAGGCCTTACATGCACTAGGAATAATAGAATATAATGAAAATAACAATGATCAAACACTAAGAGAACTTATAAAAAAATTTCCAAATTACAAAAAAAATGAAAATATTAAAAAAATAATAGGAATATAAATTTCAATGAACAAAATAAGATTCTTAGATAAATACTTGGTTCAAAAAATAGCAGCAGGAGAATCAATAGACAGGCCATGTTCAATATTAAGGGAACTACTAGACAATTCAATAGATTCTGGAGCTACTAAAATTGAGGTTTTTCTTGAAGAAGGGGGAATTCAAAAAATCTTAATAATAGATAATGGAAGCGGAATAAGTAAAGAAGATTTAAAAATCTGCTATCTACCACACACTACTTCAAAAATATCATCGGAAGAAGATTTAAGAAAAATAGAAACTCTAGGCTTTAGGGGAGAGGCTCTCTCTAGTATTGCAATTTGCTCCAACATTTCAATAACAAGCTCAACAACTAGCAATGAAAGCTATCAAATAGAAGTAGAAAATGGAATTGAAAAATGCTTTAAAAAACAACCCGCCATAAACGGAACAATAGTAGATGTCACAAAAATATTTCACAACTTCCCAGCAAGGAAAAGATTCTTAAAGCAAGAACCCATTGAAACAAAAATGTGTCTAAAAGTTTTAGAAGAAAAAATAATAACCCACCCCGAAATCAATTTCGAAATTAATTTAAATCAAAAGCTAAGAAAAATTTACTTTAAAGAATCGTTAATTGACAGGGTTCAAAATGTATATGGAAATGTAATAGAAAATAATAAATTTAGGGTCTTAAAAAAAGAACATGACAATATAAAAATAGAAATATTTTTAGCACCAGATAACTTTTCTAAAAAAAGTAAAAGACATATTAAAACATTTGTCAACAGAAGACCTATCGATCAAAAAGATCTCTTAGAAGCAATAACTAATGGACACAGCAGAATACTTTCTCCTGGCAACTTCCCAATATGTTATTTATTTTTAGAAATAAACCCTGAATATATTGACTTTAATGTACACCCTCAAAAAAAAGAAGTAAGATTTTACAATCTTCCATTTTTATTTAAACTAATATCTGACAATATTAATAATTTTTTTGATAAAAATATAAATAACTACCAAGACATAATAATAAAAAGACAATTAACAGAAGATGATCATTTAATAGAAATGACAAACCAACCAGAAAACTTTAATAAAATCAACACATATGATATACCACAAAACAATAATTTAGAAACAGAAGATGTAAACGAGCCAAACAAAAACACAACACAAAGCAATATTGACCTTAGAAGGTATAATTCAATTATACAAAATAGACCAACACTCAGGGAAAACATTGGAAACATTTTCTCTGACAATTTTTTAGAATTTGAAGAACCTCCAAATAAAAATGAAAAAGAAGAAATAAAATTTAACTATATTGGACAAATATTCTCTGAATTTTTAATCGTTGAAAAAATAAATGAAATTTACTTCATAGACCAACACGCAGTTCACGAAAAAATAATATATGAAAAACTTAGAAATTCAAAAAAAAATGTTCAAAAACTTCTAGTACCAATTGAATTCACAGTAGTTGATAAAAACATAGAAGAAATTATAGATAGTGAGATTGAAGAATACAAACAAATGGACATTATAATCTCTAAAATAGGCCCTAAAAAATATCAACTTGAATCTATTCCTAATATTTGTAGTCAATATGAAAATACTCTTATTAACTTTTTTCAATCAAGAAGAAGTAGGACAATAAATTCTCTTGAATCTGACTTATACGCAACTATTGCCTGTAGAAAGGCTGTCAAAAGAAATGACATGCTAAGCGCTGAATTTAGTAAATTTTTAATAAATGAATTTTTTAAACTAGAAATCAAACATTGTCCTCATGGACGAAAAATTTATTACAAAATATCTAAATTTGAACTTGAAAAAAAAGTTGACAGAGCATAAAATAAAACCAGAGTTCCCATGATGAAAAAAATCAAATCAGAAATCAACTTGTTAAAGATAGAAAAAGACAAAAATTTAATTGAGCTTGGAAAAATATTAAAAAATAATAATATAGTAGAATTAAAAAATTTAAACCACTATCCCAATTTAAAATTAGTAGAAAAAGAATTGTATCAAATGAAAAGCAATTTAAGCAAATCAGAAGAAAATGAAAACATATTAAAAAATTTAAACAAAAAAATTTATATTCTTAAAAAAGAATATAAATCTACTAGTAAATCATATAAAAAAAACCTTAAAGAAATTGCTAAAACAATAATCGAAATTTATCCTCAAAATCTAGAATTAATATCAAAATACAATATGAATTTTTCTAAATTGAAACTTGAAAAATATAAAAAAATAGAATTAGCAAGTGATCATAAAACAAAAAATTATTTACAAAGAATAATGCTTGAAGTTAGCTCAACAATAAACAATATCATTAATATGATAAATGTATATAAAATATCAAAAGAATTTGAAAAGCAGGTATTCACAAAATATTACCCTTCTGAAAACTTTGAAAGCATAATGAATGAATTTTCATTAAATAAAAAGTTAAACAATGTAATTGTTAAAGAATTTAAAATAATAAATGAAATCAAAACAAATATAAAAAACATAAAAGAAGAAATAAAAGAAATAATATCTACAAGCAAAAAAGAAAAAATATACAAAAAGAATACAATAAAAAACGAAATCAATGTTATTACAAAAAACAAAGAAAACATTTTAAAAAAAATTGCTGAAGAATTTATTGAAATCACAAAAAAAGATAAAATGACAGCCAAAACCAATGCAATCAGCTCAATAATTCAAAAAATAGAAAAAATAAACCAAAAAATATTAAACTTAAATAATGATTTAATAAAAATAACAAAACAAGAAGAAATAAAAAACATTCAACAAAAGATACAAGCTCTAACAAAAGAAAAAAATAAAATTAATAACAAATTAGACGCATTAACTTCTAAAATAGAAGTTATTCAAAATGAACTTGACAATGAATAAAAAATAAATATAATAAATTAAAGCTAAGGGCCCATAGCTCAGTTGGTTAGAGCACCCGACTCATAATCGGTAGGTCCCAGGTTCAAGTCCTGGTGGGCCCATTTTGATCTTTTCAGCCAACTTTAAAAAAAAGATTTGAATTTTTTTCGACATAATAAAAACTTATGTAATTATCAAATGCTTTATCAATCTCTAGAATATCTATTGAATCAATTCTAACAACTGAAGAGACCGGATGTAGTTTGTCTTTATAAGTTTTAACAAAAAATACTTTGGAATTGCTTAACTTGTTTAACATTTCCATATCTTTAGACTTATATACATAATTGTGAACATCATCTAAATCATATTTTGACATACCCAAAGAAATAACAAGCTCTCTATTGTATACTCTCATGCCCTTATCAAAAAGACGAACACATGAGGTAAAATCTTCAAAAGTTTTATCAAAAAAATTAAACCTCAAATCCTTACAATATAGAATATCCTTTCCAAGGCTAGAATCAATAAAAAAAGAGCTATAATTATTATTAATCACTTGAATAAACTCATTAGTGTTCTTATTCTCTATTGATAATTTAAAAACATCTTTTGAATTTATAACTTTAATTGCAAAATCAAAACTCATAGAGTAATCTAAGCGATTTTCAGTAAAATAATAATTTATCTTATAATCAAGCTCTTTTATCTCCGGATAATTTATGTCGCAAGAACAAGCAAAACAACAAAAAAACAATATTAATTTAATTTTTAATCCGCTCTGCATACTCTTTAGTTTCAGAATTAATTAAAACCTTATCTCCAACGTTAATAAAAAGTGGAGCTTTTACTACAAGCCCTGTATTAAGAGTAATATTTTTCATTGCATTTGTTACAGTATCACCTTTAACAGCCGCCTCAACTTCTACAACTTCAAAAGCAATCTTTGGAGCCAGCTTAATATCAATAACCACATTGTCAAAAGTTACAAGAGAATAGATTTCAGACTCCTGCAAAAAAGGCACTTTATCTTGTAAATTAGCACTTTCTTTTAAGTCCAAACTAACTTGATCATAAGTTTCTAAATCCATAAAAACCAAAACGTCTTTATCTTTGTATAAATACTGAGCACTAACTTCATAAATTTCAATAGCTTCTGCGGTATCTGCCCCTTTTAAAGTTTCTCTAATGACAAATTTGTTTTTTAAGTTCTTAAGCTTTAACCTTACTATCGCCCCTCCCCTACCTGTTTTTGAGAATTCTCTTTCAAGAACAATATGGGGAGCCCCTTTGATAAGTAAAAAAGAACCTTTTTCAATCTCACTAGATTTCACTACTGCCATTTAAATACCTCGCAAAACTTAACATATAAATCTAGTAGTAATTTATACCAAAAAATTAAAATATTTGCTATTATTCCTCAATTATAACTTAATCAATAAAGTTAATTTGTAATTGACTTATTTTAAATTAATGCTATTATATACTTAAACAAAGGAGTTTGCTTGATGAAAAAAGTTATTATCTTAATTTTTATGCTATCAACAAGTTTATTATACAACTGTAAAAATCAAGACAATGAAAAAATTGTATCAATTGGAGGATCTACAACTGTAAGCCCAATACTAGACGAAATGATTTTAAGATATAATAAAATAAACAATAATACTAAAGTAACATACGATGCACAAGGAAGTAGTGTTGGCATAAACGGGCTATTTAACAAAATATATAAAATAGCAATATCATCAAGAGATTTAACAAAAGAAGAAATTGAACAAGGGGCAAAAGAAACTGTATTTGCTTATGATGCTTTAATTTTCATTACAAGCCCTGAAATAAAAATTACAAATATTACAGAAGAAAATCTAGCTAAAATACTAAATGGAGAAATTCAAAATTGGAAACAAGTGGGAGGTCCTGATGCTAAAATCAACTTTATCAATCGAGACTCTTCTTCTGGTTCTTATTCGTCTATAAAAGACCTACTTCTTAATAAAATATTCAAAACTCACGAAGAAGCTCAATTTAGACAAGACGGAATAGTGGTAAAATCTAATGGAGAGGTAATTGAAAAAACAAGCCTTACTCCCCACTCAATAGGATATATAGGTCTTGGATACGCAAAAAATTCAATAGAAAAGGGTTTGAATATTCTTTCTGTTAACAGCACATATCCTACAAAAGAAACAATAAATAGCAATAAATACACCATTAAAAGAAATTTAATAATAGTTACAAATAACAAATACGAGGATAAAAGCGTAACTCAATTTATTGATTTCATGACAAGCTCAACTGGACAAGATATTGTTGAAGAACAAGGCTTTTTAGGGATAAAAACATAATTAAATTAAAGAAAAAAAAACTTGACTTAAGATCAAGTCAAGTAATACAATTTAACATTGGCATGAGCTTTAAGGGATTCTTTTAAAAAATGCATCTGAGCTTAAAGACAAAAAGAAAAATAATTGAAATTATTTTCAAATCTTTTATTCTTATATCTGCAATAATCAGCTCCCTATCAATATTGTTTTTGGGTTTGTTTATATTAAAAACTGGAATAATGCCATTTCTTAATAACAAAATTAAAATTTTAAACTTTTTATTCAGCACAAATTGGGATCCTACTAGCAATTTACAAAAATCTTATGGTATTTTGGCATTCATTATTAATTCCTTTTTAACTACACTTTTTTCTATTTTAATTGCTTTACCAATTGGATTGGGATTTGCGATATATTTACTTGAAAAAGCAAAAGGATTTTATAGACAATTTTTACAAACAGTAATAGAGCTTTTAGCAGGAATCCCTAGTGTAGTTTACGGATTTTTTGGAAGCACATTTATTGCAGCTTTAGTAAAAAACATTTTTCAAAGAGAAGACAATTTGGGATACAATTTAATAAGCTCATCACTCATATTAAGCATAATGATAATCCCCACAATAATTAGCGTTTGTTATTCATCGCTCAAAGCCGTTCCAAAATCATATAAATTTGCATCTCTTGCATTAGCAGCAACAGACTGGCAAACAATATATAATATAATAATACCATCGGCTAGTCGAGGTATTTTAGCAGGAACAATATTGGCAATAGGAAGAGCTATTGGAGAAACCGTGGCAGTATTAATGGTCGGAGGAGGCTCTCCTCTTTTTATAAAAAACATATTTTCTCCTATTAGAACACTAACTGTAAACATTGCTATGGACATGGGATACGCCTCGGGTGTTCACAGAGAAGCTCTCTTTTCTACAGCTCTAGTATTATTGCTATTTTCAATAATTACAAATTTACTCAAAAATTTTATACTATCTTCCAATAAAGGGTTAAAGAAAAAGTGACTAAAACTCAAATCAATAAATTAATTAATAAGTTCTATTTCTTTATAATCAATTCTATTGCATATTTTTTAACAGCGGTATTAATTTTTCTAATAGCATATGTATTGTACAACTCTTTATTTTATTTCAAAAAAAAACAAACTTTATTTTTAAACAAAACTCAAAGCTTTGTGCCATTTAAAACAGAAGACGGCAAAGAAATACAAATTGCTTTTATTGTTAACAAAAATATCAACACAGACAAAATCTCAATAGAAGACATTCACAACATATATAATAATAAAATTTCACACTGGGGAAGCATTTCAGATCAGGGAATTGACATTATACCTATTGCAAGTTCAATTGACAGCATATCTAACAAAGCTATTCTAAAAACACTAATCAAAAACAATGTATTTAATAAAAGATACATAAAAATCGAACCATCTACCAAAAAAATACTTCAAACCATAAACAGCACAATAGGCTCTGTAGGCTATTTAACAAAAAAAGAATTTGAATCCCTAGATTTTAAATTATATCCCAATATTAAGGCTTTAAAAATAAAAACTATGTCTGTCCTAATAAGTAAAAAAACTTTAACAAAAAATGAAAATGAAATAATCAATACATTAGGTGTTGATGAAGTTGAAAAACTTATTAAAGGCAAAGAAAAATGGGTCAATTTAATATCAAAAGATATTAAATTAAAAATAATAAAATATCTTGATCAAGAAGAAAATATAATACAAACTATAGAAAAAACAGAAGGCGCACTAGCAATTGTGCCTTGGCATTATTTTCAAAATTTTAAAGCACCCTTTATTAAAATGCATTATATTGATAAAAGTAGTCCTTTAAATTTAAATTTCATATTATCTATTCCAAGAGATTCTGGCGCATATGGTGGAATTTCTTATTTAATATTAAATACTTTTTATGTAATACTATTAACAACCGCTATTTCAATATGCATTGGAATAGGAACTGGCATAATGCTTGCCGAATATACTTCTAGTAAAATATTTTACAAAATACTGTCTATGAGCGTTGACATTCTTTCTTCAATTCCTGCAATAATTTTTGGACTTTTTGGACTGATTTTTTTTGTGCCAATTCTTGGAATAGGAATACTCTCAGGAGCAATAACAAGCTCCCTAATGATATTACCAATGATTGTTAAAACAACCGAAGAAGCATTTAAAACAATCCCAAAATCATACAAATACGCTTCATTCGCCTTAGGGGCAAATAAAACAGAAACTATAATTAAAGTTATGGTTCCAGCAGCTATTCCCGGAATACTAACAGGAATAGTTCTTGCAATAGGAAGAGCTTTGGGAGAAACAGCTGTATTGCTTTTTACAATGGGAACAAACTTGGGACTTGCAACAAATTTAAATGAACCTTCAAGAACATTAACTGTACACTTACTAATGTTATTTCAAGAAGGACACCTGGACAAAGGATTTGGAACAGCCTCAATACTTGTTATTATGGTACTCATAATAAATTTAACATCAAAATTTTTAATAAACAAATTATATAGGATTAAATAAGTGATAAAAGAAAAAGATACACCAAAAAATGAAGTTATAATAGAAACGGAAAATCTGAATCTATTTTATACAGACTTTAAAGCTTTAAATAAAATAAACATGAAAATACTGAAAAATAGTATTACCGCCTTAATAGGCCCATCTGGCTGTGGTAAATCAACATTCTTAAGAACTCTCAACAGAATGAACGATCTTGTTGAAGGCATTAAAATAGAAGGCAATGTAATATATGAGGGAAAAAACATTTATTCAAATAATTTCGATATCCTGGAGCTTAGAAGAAAAATAGGAATGGTATTCCAAACCCCTAACCCATTTTTAATGTCTATCTATGATAATATAAGCTATGGTCCAAAAATACATGGAACAAAAGATAAAAAAAAACTAGACGAAATAGTAGAGCAATCACTAAAAAAATCTGCACTCTGGAATGAGGTCAAAGACAAACTTCATACAAACGCCTTAAGTCTCTCAGGAGGCCAGCAGCAAAGGCTCTGTATTGCAAGAACTCTCGCAATAGAGCCAAATGTAATACTGATGGACGAACCTACCTCTGCTCTCGATCCAATATCAACAGGCAAAATTGAAGAGTTAATAATAAACTTAAAAGAAAGTTACACAATAATCATTGTAACTCACAACATGCAACAAGCCGGAAGAATATCTGATAGAACCGCATTTTTCCTTAATGGATGCATTGAAGAAGAAAGTTCAACTGATGAATTATTCTTCAATCCTAAAAATACTAAAACTGAAGAATATATCAGCGGAAAATTTGGATAATTTTAACCTAGTGAAACATCGAGAAACATCATTAATGTAAAACCAATAACACCAAATATACTTGGCACTTTATTGTCAATGTCTTTTCTCTTAGCTTCAGGTATTAATTGTTCAATTGACACATAAATCATAGCTCCTGCAGAAAAAGCCAAAGCAAAAGGTAAAATTCGAGTAAAAGAATAAACCGCATAAGCACCCATAAGCCCCCCCACAATTTCTACCAATCCTGACATTTGGCCATAGTTAAAGCATTTTGCCAAAGCAACATTACCTCTTCTTAAAGGCAGAGAAATAGCTGCTCCTTCGGGAATATTTTGAATACCAATACCAAGCGTAAGAAGCATAGCCCCAACTAAAGTTTGAATATCTGGATTAGACGCCAAGGCTCCAAAAGCAACTCCAACAGCCAATCCTTCTGGAAAATTATGTAAAGTAACAGCAGTAAAGAGTAAAAAATCTTTTTTACCATGTTTAGTTAAGTCTTCATCAATAAAAGTAAGTTTATCCAGATCTGGAACAAATACATCTACAATATATATAAAAAATGCCCCAACAAGAAATCCAAAAACAGCCGGCACCCAAGTAATGTATCCAAGCTCTTCAGCTCTTTCTATAGCAGGCTGAATAAGCGAAAAAAAACTGGCCGCTATCATAATGCCAGCTGAAAAACCAAGCATAGCGTCCATTATTTTATTATCTACCTTTCTAAAGAAAAAAACTGCTGCTGCTCCAAAAGCTGTAGTAAACCAAGTGAAAGTAGAACCTAAAAGTCCCAATAATACAGGATGCAAAGTTAATAAATAATCTAAAATTGATTTTATCATAAAGCCTCCTATTAAAACAAATCAACAAATAATAAGTAATTTACTCATCAATCAAAATAGCTTTTATTCTTCTTATACCTGAAGATGAGGATTGTTCTTTTTGTATTTTAAAAGTACCAAGTTCATTGGTATTCTCTACATGAGGGCCTCCACAAACTTCAAGCGAAAATCCATCTATCTCATAAACGCTCACCAAATCGTCATATTTTTCTCCAAAAAGAGCCATAGCACCTTTTTCTCGAGCTTCACTTAATTCCATTATAATTTTTTTTACAGACAAAGAATTTTTTATCTGTAAATTAACAATCTCTTCAACTTTTTTTATCTCATCATCCGTCATCTTTTCAGAATGAACAAAATCAAACCTTAATCGCTCAGCAGTAATATTGCTTCCTTTTTGTCTAACATGATCGCCTAGTACTAATTGAAGTGCCTTATGCAGTAAATGGGTCGCTGTATGTAGTTTAGTGGTCTCATAAGTATAATCGGCAAGCCCTCCTTTAAAAACTTTGTCACCCCCTTTCTTTGAAGTTTTTTGATGCTTTTTAAAATGCTCATTAAAACCCAACTTATCAACATTAAAGCCATATTCAATAGCAAGCTCTTCTGTTACTTCGTATGGAAAACCATAAGTATCGTATAGTTTAAAAGCAATATCACCAGGAATAGTCTTGGAAGGCAAATTTCTTGTTATTTTAATAAATTCTTGCTCTCCTTGAGATAAAGTTTTAAAAAACTTTTCTTCTTCTTTGCTTAATTCCTTTTTGATAAAATCTTTTTTTTCTGTTAGCTCATTATAAAAAGATCTATAAATAGCTTCTACAGAATCAACAAGATCAGCTAAAAAATGGGATTTTATCCCAAGTTTCTTTGCATATCTGATAGATCGCCTTATTAGTCTTCTTAAAACATATCCTTGCCCCAAATTGGAGGGAAAAACAACAGAACTATCAGCAAGAATAAAGCAAGCAGCTTTAACATGATCAGAAATTATTCTAATACATCTATCATCATCTTCTTTTTGTCCATAAATTTTACCAGAAATATATTCTATTCTCTTTATTATAGGCATGAATGCATCTGTATCATAAACTGAAGATTTGCCCTGCAAAAAAGCAATTGTCCTCTCAAGTCCCATTCCCGTATCAACGCATTTTCGACCCAATTCTATGTAATTACCATTTTCATCTTTATTGTATTGCATAAAAACATTATTCCAAATTTCAAAATACTTACCACAAGAACACGTAATATTACAGTCAAGAGAACACTTAGACTTTCCAGTATCCACATATATTTCAGTATCTGGCCCACAAGGCCCTTTAGATCCAACAGGCCCCCAAAAATTATGATCCTTAGAAAGATAATGTATTCTATCTTTGGAAATACCCAAGCTTTCCCAAACTTTAGCAGTCTCTGTATCGCGCGGAATCTCTTGATCGCCTTCAAATACGCTCACATAAAGACTGTCTTTTGGAATATTTAAATAATCAGAAGATGTCAAAAATTCAAAACTACACTTTACAGAATACTCTTTGAAATAAGCTCCAAGAGACCAATTTCCAAGCATTTCAAAAAAAGTTAAATGGCTTAAATCTCCAACCTCATCAATGTCGCCTGTTCTTAGGCACTTTTGAACATTAACAAGCATATCTCCTGATGGATGCACTTCTCCAAGAAGATACGGGATAAGGGGCTGCATGCCAGCTGTATTAAAAAGAACTGTAGGATCATTTTCAGGAACTAATGATTTCCCCATTATTTCAAAATGTTTTTTTGATTTAAAAAAATCAATATATTTTTTACGCAACTTATTAAGTGTCATTAAATAAATTCCTCATTTTTTCTATATATTATTAAATCGCCTTTTAAAGTTAAATTTTTAATATAATTAACAAAAGCTGTTGTCATAGTTTTTAAATCTTTTTTACTTATTTTTCCTAAAAAAGCTTCTTCGTCTAAAATGATTTCTTTGCGCCTTTTTGAAACATTTGAAAGCATTTTATCTCTAACCTCATCAGCTTTATCCTTAATAATAATTGCAATCTCTTTGTCTGTAAACTCTCTTAAAATATTATGAAGGTCATTATCCATTATTCTCAATATTACATTGATATCAAATATTTTTTCTCGAATTTCACTGTCCACAACAGGATTTAAATCCCGCATATTAATATTATTAAGCAAATTTTTCTCTTCATTAAAATCCATATAGCTTAAAATATCAACAAGTATCTTAGATCCATCAAGTTTATCTGTCTTAAGATTCCCCTGCATCTTAAATCTATCCTTAAGCTTATTTGAAATTGCCTCTATTGTCTCCATGCTCAATTGCCTTGGTTTGACAAGATCTTTTACAAATTTTCTTCTATCTTCTTCTTCTAGCATTGAAAAAACATATTTTTTTTGATCTTTATTTAAATAATTATATAATATAACAAGCGTTTTAATATTCTCATCCTTAATTAATGCCCAAAGTTGTTCATGCTCAATTTGAGACAAATAATCAAAAGGAATAAAAATATCATTACCAGTAACTTTTTTATAAATTGATTTTGCCTTAGATTTTCCTAACGTTTTATTTAATAACTCATAAGCAAAGTTATCATCAACCTTAACATACCTTTTTTGATTTCTTAGTAACTCTTCAAATTCTTTAATAATATGCTCTTTTTCTTCTGGAGCAATATAGCTAATCTTTGAAATTTCTCTGGTAATTAAGATTATATCCGAATCATCAAGCTCAGACATAATCTTAGCAGATTTTTCAAGTCCAATAGCCAAAAAATATTTTGCAATCTTTGTGACCTTACTCTCTTTGCGAATAAACCCTGGCTTTAACTCATTAATATTGTTGGATTTAGGCTCGACAGGTGTTTTATTTTTATTTCCTTTAATAAGGCTTATCCAAGATCTAAGCATAGAGCCTTGAATCTCTGAATCGGAAAAATTTTTATTTAAACTTAAAGTATCAATTTCTTCAACGGTTTTTTTGCTTAAATTTTTAGCATTTTTATACTTGGAAAGCCTAGGATCCTGCATAACTTTCATCTCTTTTAATGTTTGTAAGAACTAGTAAATTGGGATGCTCTTTGAGAAGTCTGGCTGGACATTCATTAATAGAACTATTAGAAGCTAAAAAATTTTCTAAAGCACACTTTTTATCAACACCCATAAATAACAAAACAACAGCTTTTGAACCAAACAAAGATTTCGGCGTTAAGCTTATTCTTTTGCTTGGGAATTTGGGAGAATTGTATTCATACTGATAACCTTCTACATCTGAAAACAACAATTTTCTTGAAGGAAAAAGCGATGCTATGTGGCCATCCTCACCAACAGAAACTATAATAAAATCAAAAATATTAAACCTAGAATTAAATTCAATATTATAGTCATGAATAGCTGTGGCTTCGTCTATTTCGCTATAAACAAAAGCATGAAATTTGGAAATGCTTATTAAATTTTTATCAACCATTTTAGAAAAAAAATTTTTATTTAAAAGATTATAATTACTATTCTCATCATTTAATGGAACACACCGTTCATCAACTAAAAAAAAATGCGATCTTCTAAAAGAAAAATTTTGTTTAAGAAAAACGCTTAAAAAGTTAACTATACTTCGACCACCACAAATTCCAATACTTGTATATTTATCTTTATCTACATTCATATTAAAAAAATCAAAAAATCTATCTTTTAAATAATTCTCTTCATCAGAATATAAAAACTCCATCTAACTTCCCTTAATACATATTAATCTAAATAATAATAAATAGTTGAAGCAATCCTTAATATTTCTTTAGGATAAAGCTTTGGGTTGCCAAAGATTATATCAACTAGAAAAAATTTAAAGTATTCTTGATTTGCATTTTTAATTTTATCTAATTTGGAACCAAAATGTCTCGTAAATTCTAAAGCAGAAAGTTCTGCATTTCTTATTGAACCTGCTAGAATTTGAAAATTTGTATCATTAATTCTATTTAAATAATATCTTAAATCTCTATTACTGCTAATTGGCAAGCCTTGATTATAAAACTCAATAATATTTTTTTCTACTGTTTTCATTTTTTCAATATCAATTGTATTGGTAATTAAAGCAATATACATACATATTTAATAAAAAAGCTTTAATCTTAGATAAATTTAAATTATTTGCTTTAATGCCGTCATTAATCGAATCACTATTCAAGTCATAATGCAAATTACAACTTACAGATGCCAAAAGGATTTCTTTTTCGCTTATGCCCTTAGCCTTAATACAATTGCCATTTTTAATGACAATTCCTTTTACTCTGCAAGAAATTATAATTGAAAATGACAGAAAAAGTATTAAAAAAAATAAATCCTTTCTTCCAGGCATATAACAATTCCTCCTAAAAAAGAATAAATAATTGTTAAATCAGCTCGTTTATTCTAACATATTATATAATGTTAATGAATCGAAAAATATCAATAGCCCCAATGGTAAACATTACAGACGAGCATTTCAGATATTTAATAAGACTTTTATCAAAAAAAGTTACATTATATACCCCAATGATTTCTGCAAAGTCAATAATTATGGGTGATGTAAAAAAAATTGTAAAGCAAAACCCCTTAGAATCTCCAATTGCAATTCAAATAGCAACAAACTCCAAAAATGATGCCCTTAAAGCTATTCAAATTCTTGAAAAACACTTTAATTTTGACGAATACAATCTTAATGTTGGATGCCCATCTCTAAAAATCCAAAATGCAAATTGTGGAGCTTGTCTAATGGGCAATGCTAATCAAGTAGGTGAAATTTTAAAAACGATGAAAGAAAACACAAATAAGCCTATTTCAATTAAACATAGATTGGGTATAAGGCCTTTATCTAGTGATTACAAAAATGAAAGTTATTCTGAGGTAAAAAACTTTGTCAAAATAATCTCAGATTTTGGTATCAAAAATTTTATTGTACATGCAAGGATTGCAATATTAAAAGGATTTTCTCCTAAAAATAATAGGAATATTCCAAAATTAAGACATGAATTTGTATATAAGCTGAAAAAAGAGAATAAAAATTTGTTTATCGAGATAAATGGGGGAATCAATAACTCAGAGCAAATTAAAAAACACCTATCTTTTGTTGATTCTGTCATGATTGGGAGAAGTGCGTTTGAAAATCCATACTTTATTGCAAACGCCTCAAGAGAATTTTTAAACGAAACTGATGAAATTCTTACAAGAAAAGATATATTGATGCAAATGGTAGAATACATTAAAGAATACGAAAATTATTTGTCGATCAATATATTATTCAAGCATCTTATGGGAATAGTATTCTCCAAAGAAGGAGCTAAAAAATTTAGACAAAATTTAACAGCACCATTTCCAAAAAACTTAAAAAAGCATGAAATATTGCTAAAAGCTATAGAAACATTGCCAGAAAAAATACTAAATTCTAATTCTTAAAAGGAATATAATCAAAGCCTGTATACTTAACCAAACTTTTAGGAATTCTAACTCCTCCCTTTTGATCCTGAAAGTTTTCAAGTATAGAAATAATAACCCTTGTTGTAGCTATTGCTGTTCCATTTACCATGTGTGCAAATTTATTTTGTCCATCTTGATCTTTGTATCTAATCTTAAGCCTTCTTGACTGATAATCTGTACAATTTGAAGTTGAAGTAACCTCCCCATAACCACCTTTTCCGTCTCTTCCAGGCATCCAAGCTTCAATATCATATTTTTTATAAGCTGGAGAACCAAGATCAAAAGAACAAATATTTAAAACCCTATAAGGAATTTCAAGCTCAGTAAAAATTTGCTCTTGAATACTTAAAAATTCATCATGAATAACTCCAGATTCTTCTGCTTTGCAAAAACAAAACATCTCCACCTTGCTAAACTGATGAACTCTATAAAGACCTTTTGAAAGCTGACCATATGCTCCAGCTTCTTTTCGAAAACAATGTGAAAACCCTGCCATTCTTATTGGCAAAGTGAGATCTATTATTTTATTATAATAATAACCGCCAAGCGTAATTTCAGAAGTGCCCACAAGATATTTATCTGTATCTTCAATCTTATAAATATTGCTTTCGTTGCCACGAGGATTAAAACCTATTCCATCAACTATAAACTCTCTTGCAACATCAGGAGTAATAAAAACATCAAAACCTTTATCTCTTAATTTATTTAAAGAGAAATTAATAAGAGCAATTTCTAAAAAAACTGCTTCATTTTTAAGATAATAAAATTTACTCCCGCTAATCTCACGTGCTCTGTCAAAATCTAGAAGATCTAAATCTCTGCCAAGCTCTAAATGATCTTTTGGCTTAAAATCAAACTGTGGAACAACTCCAACCCTTTTTATTTCAAAATTATCTTCTTCACTACTGCCAATAGGCACATCAGGTGACAAAATATTGGGCACTTTCTTATTTTCAAGGTCAAAATCAACAGATACTCTTTCAAGCTCTTCTTCTAGATCAATAAGCTGTTTTTTCAAAATCTTTCCGGTTTCTATTAAAGAGATTTTTAAAACTTTATCAAGATTTTCTTGCATTTTAGAAGAATTTTCATTTCTTTTTGCATTAAGCTCACCAATTTTGGTAATTAGTTTTTTTCTCTTATCATCAAGATAAATTAACTTATCAATATCTAAAACAAGGCCTCTTGCTTTAATACTTCTCTTAACAAGATCAAGGTTATCTCTAATAAATTTCAGATCAAGCATCCTATCTCCTAAGATATGTCTTAAGTAAAATTTTTAAACAAAATTACAAATAATATTAATTCATATTAAGGTTATTATATAATATCTTATAACAGGATTAGAATAAATATTGCAGGGAGAAATCATCGCATGCTAAATCCAAGAACAATAAAAACAACTTTTATGTTAATATCTACATTAATGATTTTTAACGGATGTACAAAAAAATTAACCAAGATCAATTTTAAAGATATTAGCTTAAATAGCAACAAAATGAATTCTTTAATAATAAATTCAATAAGCTCAAAAGAAGATTCACAATTTTATGAATACAATATTAGAATACCCAAATTAATAATTGAGGGAAAAGAAAAAGGAAATCTTGAAGAATTGAATAATGAGATTAATGAATATGTGAGCCAAATTGTAGCAAGACTTGACATTGTTAGTAAAGAGCTTAAACCTGAGAATAAAAAATTCAGCTTAAAAATAAACTATGAAATTTACCATGGGCACAATATTTATACAATAATACTTATTGCAACCCAAGAAATTAATGATAGCCCCATTACAAATTACAGAAGTTATTACATTCAAGATAAAGGAAATTATATTCATAATATTGACGACATAATTAAAACAGATGAAGCATTCCCATTTTTTATAAAAAAAATTAAAGAAAAAATTCTACCTAACGAATTATTATTTGATTTACAACAAGCAGTAATTTACTTTGAAAACAAAAAAATTATTATTAAATTCCCAGAATACACATTTAAACTAGATGACACAGAGGAGCTGCCAAACATATTTGAATTTAATGAAAGTGAAATAGCACAATTTGTAAAATAAGGATTAAAGACATAAATGAAAAAGAAAAAAATTTTCAAACTAATTTCAAAAACTTATTTAGAAGAACATGATGCAGAAGGATATTATTTTAAACATGAGAGTGGTCTTGAAGTATTTCACTTAAAAAGCGATTCTTTTAAAGAAAATGCATTTTGCATAGCTTTCAAGACAATACCTTCAAACAATACTGGAGTTGCACATGTTTTAGAGCACACAATTTTTTGCGGCTCTAGCAAATATAAAATAAAAGATCCATTTCTTTACCTATTAAAAGGAAGTCTAAACACATTTTTAAATGCAATGACATTCCCAGATAAAACCATCTACCCAGCAGCATCAACAATTGAAAAAGACTATTTTAATTTATTTAATATCTATGCCGATTCTATATTTAACCCATTGCTTAAAAAAGAGTCATTTATGCAAGAAGGATACAATATAAATCCAAAAGATTTTAAAGTATCTGGAATTGTCTTTAATGAAATGAAGGGTAGCTATTCAAATAAAAATTCTCTAATAAATGAAATAGTAAGCAGTTCTCTTTTTGAAGAGGGTGCATATAAATACGATTCAGGCGGAATCCCAACAAATATTATTGATCTCACCTATGAAAGTTTTTTAGATTTTTATAAAAAATATTATACACTTGAAAACTGCAAAATATTTTTATGCGGCAACACTCAAACTGAAAAAAATCTAAATTTCATTGAAAAATACATAATAAGGCCTTATAAAAAAGAAAAAAGCAATGTCAATATTAACATAGAAAACGTTAAAAGATGGGAAAAGGGGAAAAAATTAACATATAAAATTCCTAAAGAAAACGATAATTCTCTTGGGGTATACACAATAAATTGGCTTTGCACAGAAATTAATAATATTGAAGACAGCATTGGTCTTGAGATTCTCTCAGAAATACTCTTAGACGATTCTTGTTCATTCACAATTAATATCTTAAAAAGTGGGATAGGAGAAGATATAGCCCACATTAGCGGAATCAATACAGATTTAAAAGAATCTATTTTCTCATTTGGACTCCAAAATGTCGTTGAAAACAAAGAAAAAGAATTTAAAAATCTAGTTTTCAGTGAGCTTAAAAATTTAGTAAAAAATAAAATTCCAAAAGAATTAATAAAAGGAATTCTTTTTGGCTACGAATTTGCTTTAAAAGAAGAAAAAGGGCAAAATTTTCCTATCGCTTTAATGATAAAAAGTTTCAAAGGTTGGCTAAATGGACTACATCCAATCAAAACATTACAAACAAGCTACTATATAAATGAAATTACAAATAAATTGGAAAAAGGAATTTATTACTTCGAAAATTTAATTGAAAAATATCTAATATTTAATAATCATTATACATTAATAAGCTTTATTCCATCACACGATACAGAAAAGGAAATGGAAGAAGAAATTGAAAAAAAATTGATGGCAAGGGAAATTGAAATTAAGCAAAATCCAGAAGAATTTTTACAATTTAAAAAAGACTACAATCAGTTTAAAAAATACCAAAATAAAAAAGATTCTAAAGCAGATATAGCAAAACTTCCCTTACTAAAAATAGAAGATTTGCCAAAACAAATAGAAAAAAGTTTGGATCTTAATGAAATAAAAGAGCTAAATCTACATTCTTTTAAGTTTAAGAGTAACAATATTTTCAATGTAAATTTATTTTTTAAATTAGATTTTTTAGAAAAAGAAGATTACATATACCTATCTTTATTCAAAAGAGCTCTTCAAGATTTATCTACAAAAAATTATTCTTACATAAACATTAACAATAAAATCCAAAATACTTTGGGGCAAATAAATATATCTGAAAGCTACGACGAGGATATCGATGGAAACATTTTAAATTCATTTAACATTAGCTTTAAGTCTTTTAACAATAAAGTTAAAGAATCATTTGAGCTGATAAAAGAAATTTTAATTAATATTAACTTTCATGATTATGAGAGATTAAAAGAAATAACACTAAGCTTGAAAAATGATTTTAAATCCTTATTAATCCCTAAGGGACATCTTTTAGCAATGTTAAGATCCAAATCAAAACTAAAATTAAATGAGTATTTAAAAGAATTGCAAAATGGAATAACAGGCAGAGAATTTTGGCAAAAAGCAAAAACCGATACAGAATCTTTAAAAGAAATCGCAAATAAATTAGACAATTTAAAAAATAAAATAATTTTAAAAAACAATCTATCTGCACTAATAATGGGAAATACTGACGACATTCTTAAAAACTTAGAAAATGAATTTTTCAATCTAAAAGAAAGCCTAGAAGAGAGCAATCATTACAACGGGTTGCTCAATCTTGACGCAAACAGCAAAGCATTAAGAGAAATAATAATTATCCAATCAAAAGTAGCTTTTAATGCTATATGTTTCCCCAGTTACAAAATCAACGATGAGAATTATCCAAAAGCAAATTTTCTAGAGCATGTATTAAGAAGTGGAATTTTTTGGGAAAAAATAAGGGTAATGGGGGGTGCATACGGAGCAAGCGCATCAATCGCCAATGGAATCTTCTCTTTTGCGTCCTACAGAGATCCCAATTTCACCAAAACTTACCAGGCTTTCGAAAAATCTTTAGAAGAATTAGCTAATAATAAAATGACAGATGATGAGATTTATACCTATTTGATAGGCTTAATAGGAACTAACATCTATGTAAAAACTAAAGCTACAGAAGCTTTGCAAAGCTATAGAAGAAAAATGCTAAATATTAGTGACAGCTTAAGACAAGATATTCGAAATGCCTACTTTACAATTACACCGCAAGATATTAAAGAAATATCCACAAAGATTCTAACACAAATAAGACAACACAACAGCATTGCATCTTTAGTAAATAACCAAATATACGAAGAAGAAAAAAACAACCTAGAAAAATTAATAGGAAAAGAATATAGCTTAAAAAAGATTTATTAATATTTTCTCAAAATTTTATACAAAAAAGCCAATTTTTAGGACTTTTTATACCTTTTATTAAATTTATCAATTCTTCCTGCTGCATCAACAAACTTTTGCTGACCGGTATAAAAAGGATGGGATTTGCTTGTAATCTCAACAGTAACCAATGGATATTCCTTTCCATCAATATATTTAATAGTTTCCTTTGAATTCAAAGTAGACTTGGTTAAAAACATTGCTCCATTTGATCCGTCTTTAAATACCACTAAATTATTTTTAGGATGTATATCTTTTCTCATAAAACCTTCCTCTTAATCTTCAATAAAGTTTAATTTACATTAGAAATAATGTCAATTTATTCAATTACCATTGCTCATTGTCTTCAAGAAAATTTCATTGTTTTTGCTTTTTTTCATCTTTTCTATCAGAACTTCAACTCCCTCATAATCATCAACACCTCCAAGTATTCTTCTAATAAGCAAAATCTTAGAACGCTCCTCTTCACTAAGAAGCAATTCTTCTTTTCTGGTACCTGACTTTTTAATATTAATAGCAGGAAAAAGTCTTCTGTCTGCCAAACTTCTATCAAGAATTAATTCCATATTACCGGTACTTTTAAATTCTTCAAAAATAACTTCATCCATTTTACTACCAGTATCAACCAAAGCAGTAGCTATAATAGTTAAACTTCCCCCTTCTTCTATATTTCTAGCAGACCCAAAAAACCTCTTTGGCTTATGAAGAGCATTAGAATCTACCCCACCCGATAAAATTTTACCAGAAGTTGGCATAGTTTGATTATATGCCCTTGCAAGCCTTGTAATAGAATCAAGCAAAATAACAACATCTTTTTTGTTTTCAACAAGCCTTTTAGCCTTTTCAATAACCATCTCTGCTACCTGAACATGCCTACTAGCCTGCTCATCAAAATTAGATGCAATTACTTCGCCTTTAACGCTACGAATCATATCTGTAACTTCTTCTGGCCTCTCATCAATAAGTAGTATCATTAAAATAACATCTGAATAATTAGTAGTTATTGCATTAGCTATTTTTTGAAGCAGGGTAGTCTTTCCCGCTTTTGGAGGAGAAACTATTAAAGCCCTTTGCCCCTTACCTATAGGTGAAAAAAGATTAATAAGCCTTGTAGAAATATTGCAATTTTCATATTCAAGATTCAATTTCACATTGGGATAAAGAGGAGTTAAATTATCAAAAGGTATTCTGTTTTGAGCAAACGTAGGATCTTGATCATTAATAGATTTAATTTTAACCATTGCAAAAAATCTCTCACCATCTCTAGGCGATCTAATTTGGCCATATAAAATATCACCTGTCCTTAAATTAAAAAGTCTAATCTGAGAGGGAGAAACGTAAACATCATTGCCTCCAGAAAGATAAGAATTTGATGCAGTTCTCAAAAACCCATAACCATCACTAAGCACATCAAGCACACCTGTAAATAAAACATCAATATTATTCTCACTTAATATTTTCACCAATAAAAATATTAATTCGGTTTTTTTCATTGTTACAGCAATAGTATGATTGGTCCCAAGACCTTCAACAATTTTTCTAACCTCTGTAATTGGCTTATCATAAAGTTTTTCAATCTCTACATAATCTTTACCATTAAAAAATTTGATGATATTACTTTGCTCTAAAGTTTTAATATTATTTTCTAAACCTGAAGAAGGAATATCATAATCAAAATCAGAAAATATTACCCCGTTTGAATCCTTTACGCCACTTAAATCTGCAGATTTTGTCACGCTAGATGCAGAATCCTTTTTAGCAACAACTTTAACCACTTTTTTTTTCAAATTATCTTCAATCTTAAACTCTTTAGAAACATCCAACCGCCTTATTTCACTTTCTAAATCAAATCCACCATTTTTTTTATCCATATTTTCCTCTACGAATTAAATTTTTAAGAAAGGATTTTATAAAAATCTACTTATTATTAATTAATAAAAAACACTGACCCTATTGCAAAGTATCTTTTATTTGTGAAACGGTGAAAGAAAATAAATCTACAATTTCATTAGACTTTATCATTTCACACTTACCATCAAAAATTATATTATCATTAATAAATATTTTTTTTGTTTTTACATCCCCATATATTTTACAACCGCTGTTTAAATAAACCTTACTAGCAGCATTTACATTGCCCTTCAAAATTCCTTCTACTATTAATGTATCACAAATTACCACATTGGTAATAACCTTACTATTCTTGCCAATAAAAAGCACACCCCCTTTTGAAGATATTTCACCTTCAAAAGAAGAATCAAGATACAAAGTTCCTTCAAATTTTAATTTTCCTCTAAAAGTTAAACTGGAGTCTAGCTTACAATCCCATTTATAAGAATCTACGATATTAACCGGCATTTAACCTTTGATACCCCACACTCTCTCTTTCAAATCTTTGCCTGGACGAAAATACGCAACGTGATGATCTAGGACCTTAACATACTCCCCTGTTTGAGGATTGCGAGCATTTAAGCGTCCCTTTCTTTTTCTAACTTCAAATGTACCAAAAGATCTAAACTCAATAACATTATTCGAACAAAGATTACTTTTAAGCTCTTCAAAAAAAGCATCTATTACAAGTCTTATGTATTTTTTTTCTAATTTCAGATTATTATTTTTAATATTCAAAGATATTTGATCAACAATGTCTGACTTAGTAACCTTTGGTCTTCTTGAAAAAGACATAAACTAATTTCCTTACTTTAACAGCAAAACATTTAAACGAGATTTTTTTCTAGCAGCCTTATTTTTATGAATTATTCGCTTTCTAGCAGCAGTGTCTAGTTTTTTTGCAACAAATTTAAAAAATTCAATAGCTTCGTCTTTCTTACCCGCTTTTATCATGTTGATACAGCGTTTTTCTATTGTTTTTAATTCACTTTTTACACTTACATTTCTAATCTTTCTTTTTAAATTTTGACGAGAGCGCTTCAATGCAGATGCATTTTTTCTCAAGTTATACTCCTTAATAATATTATTAAACAATAGCTTTAATATATCAACTAATTCAAATATAGTCAATCAAAGATTTAAGTTAATTTAGTACAATAGTTTTGATTAATATATTCAAAAACCTTTTGCATGGAATAAGAAATTTTTTTATTCAAAATATATACCTTTTTTGTCTGATGATTTTCTTTGTATAAAAAGCATAAATAATTTTTATTGTTAAATTCAAATTCTCTGGCAATAAAAATTTTTTCAAAAAATTCATAAAAATAAATTTCACTTTTAAAAATTTTTCTTTCACAGATTGAATCTTTCCTAAACTCATAAAATAACACTATATTGCTAATAACTGAAAAATCCCCCAACAAAACTTTAATATCAATAAAACAAATAAATAAAAAAATAAATATATTGCTTAATGAAATGTAATAAACAAATAAAGCAATCATAATACGAGCTAAAAACATAAAAAGATAAGTACAAGATAAATAATATCTTATTGGAAAATTTTCCAATTTTGGGACAAACAGATCTTTTCTCTTAATTTTAAGCTCTTTAAATAATTCACTTGAACCGTTGCCTGTCCAAAAACAAACCTTAATCTTTTTTTTATTTTTTAATTGCAAAATCAAAACATTGTCTGATAATCTTTTTTCAAACGAAATAATATCACTAAAATCAAAATTATAACTTAAAAAAATACCCTTATAATAAATCTTAGATCCCTTAAAAGAAATAGAATAAAAATATCTTAAATAAAAAAAAATTACAAAAAAATTTACCAAAAGAAGTGCTAAAACAAAGTAAAAAAAACTTGCGTCATAAAAACCCAAATAAAGCAAACAAATCACAACATTAAAAACAAACAAACTAATTAATTTTACATTATTAAAAAATAAATCACGCATAATATAAAAATAAATCTACACATTAAATTTAAAAAAGATTACATCTCCATCTCTTACAATATATTCTTTGCCTTCAATTCTAACAAGTCCTTTCTCTTTTAATTTTTGAACACTTTGAAATTTAAATAAATCCTCACAAGAATAAACTTCTGCTTTAATAAAACCTCTCTCAAAATCACTATGAATTATTCCAGCAGCTTTGGGTGCTCTCATGCCCTGCTTGAATGTCCAAGCTCTAACTTCTTGCAAACCTGCTGTAAAATAGGTTCTAAGGCCCAAAGTATAATAGGCTTTTTTAATTAAATTGCCAAGACCGCTATCATTTATTCCAAATAATTTTAACATTTCATTTTTATAAGATATATCCTTTATTTGGGCAAGTTCAGCTTCAATTTTGGCACATAAGATTAAAAAATCATTTCCTTCTTTCAAGGCAATATTTTTTACAATATCTGTATATTTATTGCCGCTAAGTGAATTTTCATCAACATTGCAAACATACAAAACTTTTTTAAAAGTCAAAAGATTTAATGATCTAATAAAGTTGTATTCAAAATCATCAAATTTAAACTCAACAGCAGGATTCATATTGCTTAAATGGTCTTCAAGTCTTTTTAACATTAAAACAATTGCCTTAGAAGATTCACTAATTTTCTTATCAGTGCTTTTGGCATTTTTTTCTTGTTTTTGAAGGCTTTTTTGAACAGTTTCAAGATCAGATAGACAAAGCTCAACATTAATTGTAGTTATATCTTTCTCAGGATTAATATCGTCATTAATATGAATAACCTCTTTTTCTTCAAAACATCTTACAACATGAACAATAAGAGAAACTTCGCGAATATTAGCCAAAAATTTATTGCCAAGCCCTTCGCCTGTTGATGCTCCTTTGACAAGACCTGCAATATCCACAAATTCCATAACAGCAGGAATAATTTTGCGTGGAATAATGCACTCTGAGATTTTTAAAAGCCTTTCATCGGGAATCTCTACTATTCCTATATTTGGCTCAATGGTACAAAAAGGATAATTCGCGATCTCAACATTAGATGATGTCAAAGATGAAAATAAAGTAGATTTACCCACATTGGGAAGTCCCACAATCCCCGCATTAAGTCTCATAGCCTAAACCTCTAATAAAATCAAAAAGAAATCTAATTAATAAAATATGCAAACTCCCCTCTTCCTGTCTGTTGATTTATATTTGCTTCAACAGATAAATTAAAATATTTATTAGGTTCTTGAGGGCCTGGATAATAATATTCCAACAAATAAGTGCCCGTTTTTTGTTCTAAAATTAAATCATAAACTTTAGATACACCTTCATAAGATGAAAAAGGAATTACAGCACCGCCTGTTTCATTAACTAAATACTGAAGCTTACTATTAATAGGATCATTACCAAATAGTATTAAGTAAAACCTTATATCATTATTTTTATAATAGCTTACTATTGTATCTAAAGAGTACTTTTCAAAAGCTTTACGATTTAAAATACCACCACTAAAATAAACTACTGCTCTTCTTGAGCTTTTTGACATAAGCCCAGAACCTGCCAACTTCAAACTAACGTCTGTTTTTACAGCATCTGTACTATAAGGACCAAGAGAACTTGTATTTCTAATGCTATTTGTTAAGCTTTCAATATTATCTATAATGGGCACACTTGTTGCATTTATAAAACTAAAGTTTTTATTTTTTGACAACTCCATTAGGGCATTTAACCCTACAATTTGATCTGTATCATATTTTTTCATATAAGAAGATTTATCAAAAACAACTGCTATATTAATGTCTTTTGAAGCATTTACATTATATGCCACCTTGGGATTGACAATGTAATAATTTTCATTTGAAATTGAAAAATTTTCACTTTTAAGCCCAACAACTGGTAATCCGCTTTTACTGCTAACATTAAGCTCAACGTAAATTTTAGGCCCTCCAAGCCTAATTATTCTTCTAACATCAACATTTAAACTATCATAAAGGCTTGCATCACTCTTGTAAACTGAAACCTTGGCATTATTAAAATCTGAGACAATCATCTGATTATTGGCATCCAAAATAGATGAAGAAATTTTAGAATTCATTTTATCTGCTTTTAAAATTTTTGTAATTGTCTTTTTAGCAATGCTATATTTATAAACACCATCTTTTGAGGATACTATAACATTATTACCTACAAAATCACTGCTAAGCCCCTCTATTCCCTCAATAGAAGTAAAAACTGAATATAAATGATTACCACTAGTATCAAAAACTTCAATGGTATTTCTCAGAGAATCTGCAACATAAATGTTTTCATTCAAATAAGTAACGCCTGTGGGACCTAAAAGGCCCTTATAGCCTGAAGTTCTAGAACCAAAATGCAAAATAAAATCACCTTCAAGTCCAAATTTACTTACTCTTTTATTTCCCCACTCACTTACATAAATATAGTTTCTCTTATCAATAGCCATATACTGAGGAGCAAGCAATTCGCCATCTTTTGTGCCTTTATTCCCAATAGATTTCCTTTTAACTCCAAGAACTTTGTCATAAACACCAATTTCATCACTTGAATAAAGAGTCACATAAAGCAGATTATTAGCTTCAATAACATCATAAGGTGATTTTAAATAACTAAAGCCATCTTTAACTAAAGCATTAACATTGTTATTAACATCAAAATACAATATTTCATTGCCTACAAAGTTAGCAGCGTAATATCCGCCGTACTTATCAGCCCTTAAAGATGTAATCTGGTACCCATGTGGCCTTTTATAAATAGAATTATCAAGAGAAGCAACTTTTACAAGTTTTTTAAAATTAAGTTCATAATTTGAAAAAATACCTCTCCTTTGCTCAATAGTAGAAATCAAATGTCTAAGATAGGGAACCTTATAGCCTTGATCTTTTAAATTTCTCCATTCCATTAAAGCTTCTTCAACATAACCCAGTCTATAATAAACATTGCCAGTCCAAAAATGATAATCAAGATTATTAGGATCAAAGCTTAAAATTTTTTTAAAAGATAAAAGAGCATCATCGTAAATTCCATTATTATAAGAATTAAGAGCCCATTTAAACTCTTCTTGAGCATCTTTATTAGTAACTATTCCTTGGGCATGCAAACTAAAAATATTTAAAAAAAACAAACCAATAAAACCAAAAATTAACATAATCCCCTTTACTCTTTAAATACCTATTATAAGCATAACTTTTCCAAAAAATAATACAAAAAAATTAATACTATCATATAAAATTATTAATGATAATGTTAAATATATTACACCATTATGTTACTAATAATAGTAAAAAAGAGGAAAAATGAAAACTAGATGCTTTTGCTTAGCCGCATTTTCAGGAATTCTTACAACACTTGCAATTCCAAATGAAATTAAAGAAACCGGATATTCAATCCTTGGATTTGTTGCTTATGTACCACTTTTTATAGCCTTAAACAAACTAGAAGATAAAAAAGCATTAATGGGACTGACGGTATTTTACTTTATAATAGCCAACAGCCTGCAAAATTTTTGGCTTGGGTTTTTTCATGCATTTGGATGGATTACATTCATTGGAGTGATAATAGGGTACATTCCATATTCACTAACTTTAGGCTATTTCCTTTATTACTCTTTAAAAAGCTTTAAAAATAAAACGATGAGCATAACAATGCTTTTTACATTTTATGATTACTCAAGATCAATTGGATTTTTAGCATATCCTTGGGGGCTTGCAGCTTTCACCGTAAATAACTTCAACAATTTAATTCAAATAGCAGACATTTTTGGTGTATTTTTTGTATCATTTGCAGTCTACTTTTTAAACTCGGGAATTGCAGACTTTCTAATCCACAAAAACAAAACAAATTTGCTAAACATAGCATTTCCAACATTGCTAATAACAGCATCTTTTACTTACGGAATGATCAAAAAAATTGAGCTAAAAAACTTATTAGCAAAAGAAATAGACAGTCTAAACATTGCAGCTATTCAGCTTAACACTGATCCATGGTTGCCAGGAAATGACAAAAAAGGAATAAGAGACTCTATTGAAATTACAGAGCAAGCCTTAAAAGAAAATCCAAAAATAGAATTTGTAATCTGGAGCGAAGGGGTGCTAACTTACCCTTTTAGCAAAGAAGATCAGCACTTTAAAAGCTCTGATTTGCACAATGAGCTTAAAAATTTTATAAAAGAACACAAAATCCCATTTGCCATTGGGGCTCCCTCAAATTTGGACAAAGCCATAGGGATTCAACAAAATTCTATTTATATGGTAGAACCAAACCTCAACATTACAAACATATATTCCAAAATATTCTTAGTCCCTTTTGCAGAAAAAATTCCATTTTACGAATATAAATTTGTAAGAAACTTTTTTTTAAAAAACTTTAGAATTTTAGGACAGATTGAAGGAAATAAAATCGAAATATTAAAATTGAAAAAGTTTAAATTTGCTCCTTTAATATGCTATGATGATGCATTTCCAGAGCTTTCAAGGTTTTACAAAACCCAAGGCGCTAATATATTAGTAAATTTTTCAAACGATTCTTGGTCAAAAACAAATTCAGCAGAATGGCAACACTTTGTTGTGGCTAAATTTAGAAGCATTGAAAATGGAATCAAAACTATTAGAGCTACAAACTCAGGAATTACTGCAACCATCAACGAATATGGAGAAACCATTAAAAAATTGGAAACTTTTAAAAAAGGATACCTATTATCAACCGTAAAACTGTCCCCAACGTTTACAACCATTTATGAAAAAATTGGAGACTCGTTTATACATATATTAGTGATGATGTTTTTAATCACAACACTAAGATTTCAATTTATGGAAGACAAAAACCAATTATTATCATCCTCTGTAGTAAAAATTAAAGTTTGACGTTCTTTCCAAAATGGAAAATTTTTAGTAACATCATTTTTTTTGGCATTAACATTAACAGCAAAAGAAGTATCGTTGGATTTTGAAATTTTTAAAGACTTTAAATCGTAATAATCATCAACTGATAAATACTCTAACTCATCAGCATCGGCCTTAGATGAAGCACTTGATAAAGTTGATATAAAATCATTTTTTGATTCAAATTGACCCATAACGTTAACTTTATCCGCAATAACTGAATCAAACAAATCAAAGTTCCTAGAAATTAAAGCTCTTGCAAACTTTCCAAATTGAAACTTAATAATTTTATCTTGATTTTTGCTTCTCTCTCTTTGAGCAATATATTCTATTTTAGGAGCATTTGTAAAATCATTGATTTCTATTTTTTCGTGCACTATTCCAGGTATCTCCTCAAGCTTAATATCCTCAAGCATAACAACCTTGGGATTGTCATCTTTAATCCTAGCATCAAGCTCTTTAACTGCAAGCTTGATATCAAACCCCTTTTTCAAATCTGGATAAATCTTTAAAGCTTTTGCTTGAAAAAGCTTTCCTTTTTTAATTTTACCAACGTTTATATATCTTTGACCAACCTCATAATAAAAAATAGCAAGCTCTTTTTGCTTATCAATATAAGAAGAACTACCTTGAGCAAATAAATTCAAAAAAACAAAAGAACATAAAATATATAGAAGAAATAATCTTCTCATAAGAACCTCCATTAACACTCAACCTTAAAATAAAACAAAAGAATGTCAATCTACTATAAATAATTATAATACAAGTTTATCTCTAATTAAAGAAATCACTTTATTCCTATCTTCTTCACTAAAAATATTTATATTATCGTAAGAAAATTTTATTTTTGACGACAAGTTGTATTCATCATACCACTTTAAATATTTCCTATTAAGACCCTCAAGATAATCTCTGGGGATATTCATTTCAAAGCTTCTATTTCTATTTTTAATTCTGCGCTCAACTTCATCAATACTACAATCAAGATAAACAAGCAAACTTGGTCGCTGAGAATGTTCAAGCATATTATCAAGAAGATCGATATATATTTTATATTCCTCATCAGAAATATGCCCATCACAATTTAAAAGAGACGCAAACACACAATCACCATAAATAGATCTGTCTAATATGCCCCCTTTTGTTCTAAATACACCTTTTATTAATTTAAATCTCTCATTAAGAAAATTAATTTGGACTGGAAATGCCCATCTGGATTTATCTTTATAAAATTTGTCTAATACAGCTAAAGTAAAATCATTATTCAATTCACTGTAAAAAGGAACTTCCAACTCCTTTGATAAAATATTTCCAAGAGTAGTTTTTCCTACCCCAATTAAACCTTCTATTACAATCACCAAGTCTACCTCCAAAATAACTTAAATAAATTCAAATATAAGCTAAAAAAAAGAACTACTAACGAACAAAACTTCATTAATGAAAAAATCCAATGTAAAAATTTTAATATAAAACAAAAAATCCTTAAACAAATTTTAGAAAAGAAATTCATAATTTAAAAATTAAAATTCTTAAATTATTGACATTAATCTTAATTAAAAATAAGATATTAAATATAATTTTAATAAGGCTTTTATTAGAAAAATTAATTTTTTTTAATAAAAGAGACTAAAATAAAAAAATTCTAACCATCTTGCAAAAAACAAAATAAAATTTAATTAAAAGATTTAATATTATTCAGATTAAAAAATCAAAAATTAAAACTTCTTAATAAAAAATAAAATAGTTATAAAGATAAGGAGATATAATTATGAATTATACAAAATTCCAAGAATTTATATCGGAATTTTTGGGAACATTTATCCTATTGGCTCTAGGAACTGGATCTGTTGCAATGACAGTATTATTTTCCTCAAGTCCCGAAATACCAGGAGAAATAATAAAAGGAGGATATACAAATATAGTATTTGGATGGGGATTGGGTGTAACGTTTGGTATTTACACAGCAGCAAGAATGAGCGGAGCACACCTAAACCCAGCTGTTAGCATAGGATTAGCAAGTGTTGGAAAGTTTCCCGTTTCAAAACTTTTACATTACATTGTAGCACAAATATTAGGAGCTTTTACAGGTGCATTAATGACACTTGTCGTATTTTATCCTAAATGGATAGAAATGGATCCTGGCTTAGAAAATACTCAAGGAATAATGGCAACTTTCCCTGCTGTTCCTGGATTTTTGCCTGGATTTATTGATCAAATTTTTGGAACTTTTTTGCTAATGTTTTTAATTTCTGTTGTTGGAGATTTTACAAAAAAACACAGCGACAATCCATTTATTCCTTTTATTGTAGGAGCAGTGGTTTTATCAATAGGGATAAGTTTCGGAGGAATGAACGGTTATGCTATTAATCCTGCAAGGGATCTGGGACCAAGAATTTTACTCTTATTTGCTGGATTTAAAAATCACGGATTTAACAATCTAAGTATAGTTATTGTACCAATAATTGGCCCAATAATTGGAGCAATTTTGGGAGCTACAATTTACGAATTTACACTAAAAAATAACAAAGACTAAAAGAAAAAATATTTATCTTTATTAAAGGAAAAAGGAAAAACTATGAAATACATTTTATCTATTGATCAAGGTACTACTAGCTCGAGAGCAATGGTATTTGATAAAAATGCAAACATAAAGGGGTTTGCTCAAAAAGAATTTACTCAAATTTATCCACAACCAAGTTGGGTGGAACATGATCCTACAGAAATATGGGGCTCACAACTTGGAGTTATAACAGAAGCTATGGCAAATGCAAGAATTTTGCCCAATGAAATTGACGCTATTGGAATAACTAATCAAAGAGAAACTACGGTTATATGGGAAAAAAATACAGGAAAGCCCATCTACAATGCAATAGTATGGCAAGACAGAAGAACTGCAAAAATTTGTGACCAATTAAAAAAAGAAGGAAAAGATAAAATTATTTTGGAAAAAACAGGCTTGGTGCTAGATTCTTATTTTAGTGGAACAAAAATAATGTGGATATTGGATAATGTAGAAGGTGCCAGACAAAGAGCCGAAAATGGCGAATTATGCTTTGGAACAATAGATACATGGATATTGTGGAACCTGACTCAAAAAAAAGAACATGCAACCGATTACTCTAATGCTTCAAGAACATTATTATTAAACATTAAAACATTAGAGTGGGATGATGAACTTTTAAGCATATTAAATGTTCCAAGGGCAATTTTGCCTGAACTTAAAGAAAGTTCTACAATATACGGCAAAACAGACAAAGCACTATTTGGAGCAGAAATTCCTATTGCAGGAATTGCTGGGGATCAATTTGCAGCAACATTTGGACAAGCCTGCCTTAAAAAGGGTATGGCCAAAAACACTTATGGAACTGGCTGCTTCTTAACGGTTAATATAGGAAAAGAACCAATCATTAGCCACGACAAGCTTTTAACTTCAATTGCATGGGGAAGAAAAAAATCTGTAACCTACGTTCTTGAAGGAAGTGTTTTTATTGGAGGAGCTGTAATCCAGTGGTTAAGAGACGGTCTTGAATTTTTCAGAAAAAGCTCAGATGCAGAAGCGTTGGCAAGCTCTGTCTCAGATAATGGTGGAGTTTATTTTGTGCCAGCATTTGTTGGGCTTGGTGCACCTCACTGGGATTCTTATGCAAGAGGAACAATCATCGGAATAACAAGAGGCTCAACAAAAGCTCACATTACAAGAGCTGCTCTTGAGAGCATCGCATTTCAAAGCTTCGATATACTAAATACCATGAAAAAATCCATTCCCAACTTTGAAATTCAAGAATTAAGAGTAGACGGGGGAGCAAGTCAAAACAATCTATTAATGCAATTTCAAGCTGATCTTTTAGAATGTAAAGTTGTAAGACCAAAAATAACAGAAACAACCGCTCTTGGCGCTGCTTATCTTGCAGGACTTGCAACGGGTTATTGGCAAAGCGCCGAAGAAATCGTAAGCCTTTGGCAAGTAGACAAGATATTTGAACCTTCAATGCCAAAAAATCAAAAAGAAAAGCTTCTTGAGAATTGGAACAAAGCGGTTGGAAAAGCAAAATCCTGGATACAGAATTCTCATAGTTCATAAAAGTTCAAAACAAAGCTTTAAGATTATAACAAAAATATACTGGTAACAAAATTATGCATAATTTATTTGATTTTTTGAAACTAAAACAACATATAATAAAAATGTTTGGCAAGCAAATAAATCAATTATACAAACAGCTCTTAATTAAATTTTTTCATCTACATCTATTAATATTGTGCATGTATTCAAAAAATAAACTGTCTAAACCTTTTGAAAAGGTAAAATTCATTGGAGCAATACAAAAAATGATTAATAATATATTAAATCTAAAGAAAAATCACAAAAAATTGAAAAATTTACCAGTGCAATTGGTCTATAGTGCTATTCAATAAAATTAAAACAAATGGTCTTTTCGAATTTCTTCAATCTAGTATTTAACTAAAAAGAAAAGAAATTAACCAAAATGGAGGAATATTTAAATTTCATGAATAATAACAAAGAAACAAAATTAAAAGATCTTGAAAATCAAGAATTTGATCTTATAATAATTGGAGGGGGCGCAACAGGTCTTGGCATTGCGGTAGACGCAATTACAAGGGGGTATAAAGCAATACTTATAGAAAAATTTGATTATGCAAAAGGAACTTCCTCTAGATCAAGCAAATTAATTCACGGTGGAGTAAGATATTTAGCCCAATGGAATATTTCTTTAGTTAAAGAAGCTTTGCGCGAAAAAGCCATTCTTGAGAAAAATGCACCCCATTTAATTAACGAATGTGCACTTATCACGCCTATTTATAATGTTTTAGAAATACCTTATTATTATTTTGGATTAAGTTACTACCACAATCTTATGGGTAAAGAAAAAACTACTAAATACAAAACTAAATTACTATCCAAAAAATCTACCATTGAAAAAGCTCCCAATATTAAAACAGAGGGCCTTAAATGCTCTGTTCTATATTACGATGATTCATTCGATGATGCTAGAATGGCAATAACATTGTTAAGAACCTTTACCGAAAAAGGAGGCATTGCCCTTAACTATACAGAACTTAAAAAATTCAACAAAGAAAACGGAAAGCTTTCGGGAGTTCTTATACAAAATAAATTGTCAAAAGAACAAATTTCATTAAAAAGCAAATGCATAATAAACGCAACAGGAATATTTTCAGATGAAATAAGAAGGTTGGATGATGAAAAAGCCTTAAACATCATTAAACCTTCCCAAGGTAGCCATTTAGTAGTCAAAAAAGACAAATTTCCCAAAAATCATGCAATATTAATACCTAAAACTAGTGATAATAGGATTTTATTCGCTATTCCTTGGTATGATAGTGTTGTTTGTGGAAGCACTGACATTCCAATAAAAGAGATAGAAGAAGAACCCAAAAGATTTGAAGAAGAGATTGACTTTATAATAAATAATTTAAATAACTATTTAAATATTAAAATAGAAAAATCAGATGTAAAAAGTGTATATACCGGAATAAGGCCATTAATAATGGATCCAAAAGCTCAAGGAAACACTTCAAAAATCTCAAGAAACGAAAAAATATTTATATCAGATTCAAATCTTATTACAATAGCGGGGGGGAAATATACCACATATAGAAAAATGGCAGAAAAAACCTTGCTTAAGGCCATAGAACAAAATTTAATACCAAATCGTGCACCAACTACAGAAGATTTAAAGTTGCACGGCTACCTTAAAAAAGAAGAAGCAATGAAAATTCCTGAACCTTTTAGAGCTTATGGCAGCGACTTTGAAATTCTAAAAAATATGGAGGGTTTTGACAAAAAAATACACGAAAACTTGGATTTAAATGAAGCTCAAATAGATTTTTCAATTAAATTTGAACAAGCCAAAACTATTGAGGATGTTTTAGCAAGAAGAACAAGATCACTACCTTTAAATCCTCAAGCTACAATTGAGGCTGCTCCAAGAGTTGCTGAAATAATGATGGAAAAATTAAATAAATCTGAAGAGTGGAAAAATGAACAAATAAAAAACTTTTTAGAAATAAGTAAAAAATATTTAATTTAAAATTAATTTTTATATTAAACAAAGGGATTGTTAAGCAATCCCTTTTAATTTTAAAACCTAAAACATTAAAAAGTCTTACACCCAATTCACATTAGCAAATTCACAAGCAAGCCTTGAATCTCTTCAATGCTATCCAAAAGTTTAATCTGAGTCATTTGATTTTGTAAAACAGAATAAGCAAGTTTGTCTAACTTGTCGTTAATAATCTTAATAATTCTATACTTGGGGCGCTTGGGATCTCCTAAATTTCCCCCTTTTTGCTCTTTCAAACAAACAGAAGATGATATAATAATGGATATAAACTCTGAAATAACTTTTTTGTAAAAAATAACATTTTGTCTGGAAGGCTCACTCAAAAGTCTCTCACCAGTCTCATTAATTCCATCTAACATACTTTTAATTAAATCAAGATTAAATTCTCCATTTTCAAGTAAAATAAAATGCTTATCCTCTTTGACACTTTCAGCCTGAAATATCGAAGAAAAAAGATTGTTCTTATCAAAAGACACCTTTTTGCCACTTTTTTTATAATCTTTTGAATTAAGATTTAATGCCCCAGCAATTAAATTATTTACTTTCATCTATTTTGTTCACAACACTTGAAAAATATTTATCATCTTTACCTTCTAAAAGTTGAAAAGACTTTTTTTCTTCTTGATGCACCTTATTGATTTCAATTAAAAGATCTTCATTAACCTTGTAAGAACCAGTATAAAAAAATGTATTTCTTTCAGGAGCTCTAAGATACTCAGCGCCAATATCCATATACCCATCAATAATAGCGCCCTCTTCAACTTCAATTGACTTACAAGAAATATTTCCAATAACACACCCTGATGCAAATATTTTAATCTTGCTTTTAGCATAAATATTACCCACAACCATTCCAGAAATAACAAGTTCATTAGCATCAATGCTAGATTTAACTCTACCACTCTCCCCAATAATTACTCTTTTAGTAGAGCTAATGGTGCCTATAAAATCACCATCAAGCCGAATAAAATTATTTGAAACTAAGTCTCCTTTAAAAAAATCACCAACGCCCACTATTGTTTTTATTTCATCAAAAATAAACAAAGACGGGGCTTTTCTTTCTTTTTTTACAGTCAAAAAATTTAACATCTATTTTGAAGCTCCTGTTGCTAAATTTAAATACATATCGGGATTAATAACTTGAGAACCTACACGAACCTCATAATGAACGTGTGGACCTGTTGCATAACCTGTCTGCCCCATAAATCCAATTATCTGCCCCTTTTTAACATAAGACCCTTTAGAAGTATTAAGCCGCGACATATGCGCATAAAGAGTTGCAAGTCCATACTTATGCTTAATTTGAACAAAATTACCATAGCCTGCTGACTGATAACTTGCCCTAACAACTTCCCCATCAGCAGTTGCAACAATAGGAGTTCCAATTCTGACTCCCCCAAGATCTATGCCTTTGTGAATATACCATTGCCTAGTAAAAGGCTCAATAGCAGGACCAAAATGCAAAGTAATAATTCCAGATCCACCCGCAAGAGGCCAAAGAGAAGGAATATCATTTAAAAGCTTGTCTTGGGCGTGCAAGACTTTAACTATGCTTTTAAGAGGAGGAATTGAACTTTCTATTTTGCTTTTAATATTTTTAAGATCACTAAGCTCTTTTATTGAATTAGCTTCTAAAATTTGCAAATCAATAAAATCAGAAAGATCTCCATCTAGTTTATTTTTATTTAAATCAACACCATTAGAATTGATTTTTAAAGAGGTTTTAAGTTCATCTAAAACTTTAGAAAAATTTTTTGCAACAGAATTAATTTCTACAACTGTATTTCTAAAATCTTCAATCTCAGATTCTGCTAAAGAGTAATTTTTCTCTGTAGACTTCACAATTGATGAGAGAGTAACGTAATTAACAGCAAGTAAAACAAACCCTATAAAACCGCCTAAAAAAAAAGTAGAAAAGAAAAATAAAGTCAAAAAAGAAATTTTAATATTTTTGACATTCCCTTTAACATGGGGAATAACAATAAAACTAATATTTTGCTTAAAAAAAGAATGTATGGCTTTAAGGGCTATAAACAAAGAATTATAAATAACTAAAAAAAACTTTAAAATTCCTTTAAAACCCAAAATAATCTTAAATCTAATTCTTTTCTTCATAACAAACCTTACTAAAAATTACCATGATCAAACAAGAAAATTAAAAATTTATTTTAACACCTTAGACAAAAATCCAAATTTTTTCGATAAAAACCTGGTACAAAAATACTTAATAAGTACACAAAATTAAAGAGAATAATACTTAAAACCAATATAATTATACAATTAAACTCATAAATACTTTATTATTATATAGATGAAAACACTATTTTTTGCAACAACAAATGAAAATAAAATAAATGAAGTAAAAAATATATTAGATATACCTAATTTAAACTTAATAGTCCCTCAAAATTTTAACATAAAAGAAACAGGAAAAACATTTAAAGAAAACTCTTTACTTAAAGCAAAAGCACTGTTTGAAATTTTAAATAACAATCAAAATGTTTTCGGAGAAGATTCTGGGCTGTGCATTGAGGCACTAAACTTGGAACCTGGAATTTACTCTAAAAGATATGACACTTATAAGCTATGTAAAAAATTAAGCACTAATGAAAAAAATCAACTAATTTTGGACTTAATGAAAAATGAAAAAAACAGAAAAGCATATTTTATATGCAACATAAGCTATATATCAAAAAATGGGCAAATATTAAATTTTGAAGGAATTATTAAGGGAAAAATTGCCTTAAGTTTAAATGACAAGAAAAACTATGGATTTGGGTATGATTCAATATTTTTAACTAAAAATAATAAAAAGCTTAGTGATCTAACACTTGAAGAAAAAAACAAAATATCCCACAGAGGAATAGCATTTTTAAAATTTAAAAAATTTTTACTAAAATCTTTATTCAATAGTTAAACTTAAAGGCTTTTTATATATAAAGTTTAGACTTTATTGTAAAATAAAAAGCACAATGTTTATAAAATTTCAACTTATTATTTCTTTTCAAACAATAAAAAAAGGAAGAGGAGAATTTAGTGATAAATAGAAATGAAATCAATGAGAATGATAAATGGGATTTATCTTTTCTATTTGCAAATGAAGAAGAATATGTAAAAACAATCAATGCTATTGAAATTAAAACCAAAGAATTTAAAAAATATGAAAAACTGGAATTAAATTTTGATTTATTTAAAGAAACTTTAAACAAATACTACGAAATCATGGAAGATTTAGAGAAAGTCTCTTACTATGCAATGCTTCAATTAGAAACAGATGTAACCAATAAAGATTCAAATAAAATATATTCCATATGTGTCAATTTAGCTACAAAAGTATCTAATACTACCTCATACTTTATGCCTAAAATACTAAAAACAGACGAAAAAAAAATTCAAGCTTGGATAAATGATCCAGAGCTTAAGGATAAAAAAATTGCAATTGAAAAAATACTAAGAGAAAAAAAACATATTTTAAGCGAACAAGAAGAAAAAATACTTGCTAACTACACCCCCCTTTACACATCTTATCAAAGCATATTCTCAGCATTAACAAATGCTGATATGGAATTTGGAGAGATCAATAAACACCCTTTAACCAATTCTACCTACACACTATTTTTACAAAACGAAGATCAAAAAATACGAAAAGAAGCCTTTTTAAGATTTTATCAAAAATACAAAAATAATGAAAATACGCTTGCTAATCTTATTATTTCAGACTTTAAGAAAAATCACTTCATTGCAAAGACAAGGAGGTTCCAAAATACTTTTTCAATGCAGCTCTTTTCAAACAATATTGATAAAAAAGTTTATACAAATTTAATCGAAACTGTCAATGAAAATTTACCTGTGCTTAATGACTATTATGAGTTTAGAAAAAAAGTCTTAAACCAAGAATATCTATATCACTACGATGTTTACGTACCATTAACAAAAGGAATAATATTTAAAAATTCATTTGAAGACGCTTGTGAGAAAATATTAAAATCTTTAGAGGTACTAGGAAATGAATATACAAAAATCTTAAGAAACGGTCTTTTAAAAGAAAGATGGGTTGATAAATACGAGAATACTGGAAAAAGATCAGGGGCTTTTAGCGCTGGATCATACAACGGAAAGCCTTATATACTTCTTAATTACAAAGACGAATCAATAAGAGACATGTTTACGCTTGCACATGAAGCAGGACATTCAATGCACTCTTACTTTAGCATAAAAAACAACCCATTCCCACACTATAATTATTCCATTTTTGAAGCAGAAATAGCATCAATAATCAATGAACAAATATTGGCAGAATATTTGCTTAAAAACGAAACCGATACTAACAAAATAAAATATATAAAACTAACACAAATTGACGACATGATTTCAACATTCTTTAGACAAACAATGTTTGCTGAATTTGAGTACATTATTCATGAAATGATTAGCAAAGAAGAACCTGTAGTAAAAGAAACACTAACAGAAACTTATATGAATTTGTTAAAAAAATACTTTGGACCTAGTCTAAAATTTGATGAATTAAGTCCCCTTGAATGCCTTAGAATTCCTCACTTTTATTCACCCTTTTATGTGTATCAATATGCTACAGGCATTGCAGCTGCTCTGTCAATATATAAAGGCATTAAAGAAAATAAAAAAGATGCAGTAGAAAATTATATAAAATTTTTAAAAACAGGTGGTTCTAAATATCCGCTAGATTCCTTAAATATTACCGGAGTAGATTTAACAAAAAAAGCAACAATAGAAAACACTATTAACATTTTCAAATGCAGACTTGAAGAGATAAAGAAAATATTCCAATAAAAGGAGCTTTACTGTGAAAAATATCAATTTGATTTTAGCTTGGCTTGTACATATTTTTACAGCATCTGGCTTGATTGTAGGACTTTACTCAATAATTTCAATTGTAAACGGTAATTATTCTCTTCTTTTAAAGTTAACAGTAATAGGGCTTATCATAGATGGAATTGACGGAACTATGGCAAGAAAACTTAAGGTTAAAGAATTAATACCCGAAATTGATGGCACTCTACTTGATAATATTACAGACTATATAAACTATACATTCATACCCGTTATATTTTTTTATTTAGGAGAATTTATTGAAGAAAAATATAAAGTCGCCATTTGCATCGGAATTTTACTCTCATCAGCATACCAATTCTCAAGAACAGATGCAAAAACAAATGATAACTACTTTAGGGGATTTCCTTCCCTATGGAATCTCTTTGTGATATTAAACATAATCTTTAAAATGGAACAAATAACAAATCTTATTACAATGTCAATATGCATTATAACAAGCTTTATTCCAATAAAATTTATTTACCCATCAAAAACCAAAGAATTAAGGAAAATTACCATACCAATAACAATAATAAGTTGCCTAATATTTGTTGTATCAATATTTTCAGAGCTGTCCACAACAGCGTTAAAAATGGCAAAAACGGTTCTTATCCTTTACTTTGCATATTTAACTTTAGCAAGCATATATTTAACTTATAAAACAAGAAATAGATGACAAAAATGTATATAAACACAATAATAGAATATATTGATTCAAACATAGCTTATTCCCCAATAGTATTTTTTTCGTTACTAATTTTAGCAGGACTTAATGTTCCTATTTCTGAGGATGCAATAGTACTAATGGGTGGAATTTTATCTAGTCGAAAAAATGAATATACTATATTAATATTTTTAGGAATTTTTTGGGGAGCCTATCTTGGAGACATAATATCTTTTTACATTGGGAAATTAATGGGAAATAAATTATTTAAAAACAAAAAAGACAATAACCTGCTTGACAAAATAAATTACTATTATGGTCAATATGGGGTATTAACTTTATTTATAGGAAGGTTTATACCCTTTGGAGTTAGAAACGCAATATTTATGTCAGCAGGAATGGGAAATATGAAATCTAATCTATTTATTGTTTCTGACTTCTTTGCAACTTTGCTCTCAATAGTTGTTTATTTTACTCTAAGCTTCAAACTAGGTCAATCATTTGAAATAATATTTTCAAAAATAAAAATAATTATATTTGCAATATTTATCGCTGTAATAGCAACAACAATAATAATCTACGTAATTAAAAAAAATAAAAAAGTTGACAAAAATTTAAAATAAAAAATATAATGGTTAATAGTGCTGTGGTGGTGGAAGTGGTAGACACGCTAGCTTGAGGGGCTAGTGGGCGCAAGCCCGTGCTGGTTCAAGTCCAGTTCACAGCATCAAAATTGTTAGCAAATTATTAAATAAAATTAACAAAAATGCAATCTAAAAGAATATTAGAGAATAAGTTGTTATGAGTTAATTTTCAAGAGGACAAATGTCTAAATACGAATTCATAAAAATTGAAAAAAAATGGCAAGAATTTTGGGATAATAACAAAACATACAAAGTAGAAGAAGATCCAAGTATTCCCAAGGAAAAAAGATTGTATATACTTGACATGTTCCCCTATCCTTCTGCCAACGGGCTTCATGTTGGTCATCCAGAAGGATACACAGCAACAGACATATTTGGAAGATACAAGCTTTTGAATGGATTTCATGTACTTCACCCAATAGGATTTGATAGCTTTGGACTTCCTGCTGAAAATTACGCAATACAAACAGGAACTCACCCTCAAAAAAGTACAGAAGAAAATATTAATAAGTTTAAAAAACAAATAAAAGCTTTGGGGTTTGCCTATGATTGGGATCGAGAAATTAGAACACATGAGGAGAATTACTATAAATGGACACAGTGGATTTTCCTGCAATTATATAAAAAAGGGCTAGCTTATGTAAAAGAAATGCCTGTATGGTACTGCCCCGAGCTTGGAACGGTACTAGCAAATGAAGAGATTATTCAAACTTCAGATGGACCAAAATCTGAGAGAGGATCTTACAGCGTCGAAAAAAAATATTTAAGACAGTGGGTTTTAAAAATTACAAAGTATGCTGAAAGATTGCTAGACGACCTTGAAGAATTAGAATGGCCTGAATCTGTAAAAGAAATGCAGCGAAATTGGATTGGCAAATCAACAGGAGTTGAAATTGAATTTGAAATTGAAGGCCACAGCGATAAAATTAAAGTCTTTACAACAAGGCCAGACACAATCTTTGGCATCACATATTTAGTGATCGCACCAGAAAATAAACTAATAGAAAAAATAACAAAGAACAACTTTAAACAAAATGTTTTAAAATATGTAAAGCACGAAGAACTCAAAAGCGATCTTAATAGGACTTCTCTTGAAAAAGATAAATCGGGAGTTTTCACAGGATCTTACGCATTTCATCCAATAACAAATGAAAAAATTCCAATTTGGGTTGGAAGCTACGTACTAGGAACTTACGGAACCGGAGCTGTAATGGGTGTTCCAGCACATGATGAAAGAGACTTTCAATTTGCCAAAAAGTATCAATTAAAAATTTTACCCGTGATATCAAAATCGGGGAAAAATGAAATATTAGAAAAAGCATTTGTTGATGATGGAATTTCAATAAATTCTCCCAATGAATTTAATAATCTTAAAAATTCTGAAGTAAAAGACAAAGTAATAAAATGGCTTACTAAAAACAAAAAAGGGAAAGAAAAAGTTGCCTACAAGCTTAGAGATTGGATTTTTTCAAGACAAAGATACTGGGGAGAGCCTATACCCATTTTGTTTGATAAACTTGGAAATGCAATACCTTTAGAGGAAAATGATCTTCCCTTAAAGCTTCCAGAAATTGCAAACTATAAACCTTCTGGAACAGGTGAATCTCCTTTGTCAAGAATTAAAGATTGGGTAAACGTAAAAGATATGGGCTTTACAAGAGAAACAAACACAATGCCTCAATGGGCAGGCTCTTGTTGGTATTATTTAAGATACTTAGACCCCAAAAACTCAAAAGAGTTTGCAAACAAAAAAAAAATTGAATATTGGATGCCGGTTGATCTATACATAGGCGGAGCTGAACATACAGTATTACACCTGCTTTACTCAAGGTTTTGGCACAAGGTTCTTTATGATCTAGGATACGTAAATACCAAAGAACCTTTTAAAAAGCTAATAAATCAAGGCATAATAACATCATTTTCTTATCAAAAAGAAAACGGGGTTTTAATACCCAATGACCAAGTTATAGAAAAAGACAATAAATTTTTTGATAAAAAAGATAACAAAGAAGTAACCCAAGTAATTGCCAAAATGTCAAAATCTTTAAAAAATGTAATAAACCCAGACGACATTATTAAGGAATTTGGAGCAGACTCAATGAGAATTTATGAAATGTTTATGGGGCCACTAACAGATTCTAAGCCTTGGAACACTAAAGGAATTATTGGTGTTTTTCGATTTTTAAACAAAATTTGGAACTTAAGAGAAAAAGAACTATCAAAAGAGAATCCCCCAAGGGAAATAATATCTGAACTACATAAAGTAATAAAAAAAGTCACAGAAGACACAGAAAAACTAAATTTTAACACAGCAATCTCCGCCATGATGATATTTATAAATGAACTTCTAAAGTATGAAAAAAATTATTTAAACATATTTAAACCGTTTATCATTATTTTATCTCCCTATGCACCCCATTTAGCAGAAGAGTTGTGGGAATATATTGGAGAGCTTCCTAGTTTATTCAAAAATTCAAAATGGCCAAAATTCGATGAAAGCCTTATTATTAAAGGCAAAAAAGAAATTGTCTTGCAAATAAATGGAAAAATAAAAGACAAAATTTTACTAAACAAAGAGACAGGCGAAAAAGAACTAAAAGAAATAGCAATGGAAAATAGCAAAATAAAATCAAACTTATTAAATAAAAAAATAGTAAAAATAATTGTAATTAAAAACAAGCTTGTCAACATAGTGATAAAGTAAAAAAGAGGCGTTATATGGACTTTGAAGGTCTAAGCATTAGATATAAAGGAATTATATTCACAATATTTATCTTAATTACTATTTTTTTAGGATTTTTTTTGAAAAATCTTAAATTCGATGCAAACATCTTAAAACTTATACCCAAGACCAAAGAAACTGAAAGCTTAATAGACATTGATAAAAGTAATTCACTTTTATCTACAATAGTAATATTTCAGGATAAAAAAAATATCTTCAATAAAAAAAATTTTGAAACAATAAACAGCGTAATCAGTGAAATAACCAAAATTTTAAAAGTATCTCCAAATGCCGTTACAAGCATATTTTCTTATTTCCCACAATTTAAAAAAGAAATCTACACTGATAAAGATATAGAAGAAATAAAAAGCAAAATAAAGTCAACTCCATTTGTAAAAAACACATTCTTAGGCAACTCAGAAAATTTAATATACTTCATAATAATCCCATCAGAGAGTGACCAAATCAACTTCAGTAGAAATTTAAAAACTGAACTTGATGAGATGGAAAAAACAATTAAAAAATATGAAACTGACGATTTAAAGTTGTATCTTACGGGGGATTTAATAGTAAGAGAAAAAATCTTAAACTACATGGTTGAAGACTTCAAAATCTTAGGGCCTCTTGCTACTTTTGTAGTAATAATTTCACTCTATCTTATTATAAAAAATCTAATTGGCGCATTAATTCCTATTTTTATTGCATTATTATCATTGATTTGGACTTTTGGAATTAAAGGGCTTGTACAATCCCCTATTACAGTGCCAGAAACTTCAATGATTGTTTTACTTATTTCAATCGGATGCGCCAATGCTGTACATATAATAAATGAAATATTTAAATTAATAAAAAAAGAACAGCTCTCAAAAGAATCCATAAAAGCAACAATTAAAAAACTTAAAACACCCATCCTGCTAACATCTTTTACAACTGCATTTGGATTTTTATCTCTTACAACCTCTTCAATTAATGCCTACAAAACAATGGGTATTTTCATGTCAATTGGAGTAATTATYTCAATGATAATCTCATTAACCGTTTTACCTGGAATAATAACATTAATCCCATTTGCAAAAAAAAAGTCTTTTGAAAAAGAAAAAGAAAATAAACTAAATAAAATATCCTTCCTTGAAAGACTTGCCAAACTAAATACGCAAATAACAAAATCTATATTAAAAAGAAAATATACATCCTCTATAATGGTCCTCATCATACTGGGAATTTCTTTTGTAGGTCTTTTAAAAATCGAAATCAATTTTGATGAAAAAGATTACTTTAAAGAAAGCACAAGTGTAAAAAAAACATTAAACCTAATGCAAAAAGAAATGGGGGGAATATCGATTTTCAAAATAGAAATTGAAGGCAGGCCCGGTGAATTTAAAAATGCTAAAGCAATGCAAATATTAGACTTAATTACAGATAAGCTTGATGCATTTTCTGCAAAAACTCAATCTAGTTCTATTAATGGCATTTTAAAATTTACAAATTTTAAAATTAAAAAAGAATCCCCACTAGAGTATAAACTGCCTGAAAATAAAATTATACTAAACAAACTAATAAATTTGATAGATAAAAGCGATTGGACTAAGGACAATAAAAGAATGTACATTAACGATGACTGGTCATTAATATCTATCATAGTAAGAATTGAAGACAACTCAACCGAAGGAATAAAAAAATTTGAAAAATATGCTATTAACACAATTAATGAATATATGAAAAATAATAAATATCATTTCTCAGGTGTTTATGATAAGGTATTAATAGCTAAAACAATGGTAAAAGAACAGGTTATAAACATTATAACAACTCTTGGATCAATAACACTACTACTTATGTTTTTCTTTAAATCTATAAAAACCGGAATAATTATTGCAATCCCAGTAGCATGGTCAGTGTTTTTAAACTTTGCTGTAATGAGATTATTTGGGATAACCTTAAACCCCGCAACGGCAACAATTGCATCTGTAAGCATGGGAGTAGGAGTAGATTATTCAATTCATTTTTTCAATACATTTATTTTACAATACCAAAAAAATCAAATCTACAAAACTGCACTTCTTGAATCAATACCCAATGTATTTAATGGAATATTTGCAAATTCTATTTCTGTTGGAATAGGATTTTTAACTCTAACATTTTCGTCTTATAAAATAATATCAACTCTTGGAGCAATAATTGCTTTTACAATGCTAACGACATCTCTTGCATCACTAACTCTTCTTCCATTATTAATTTATTTATTTAAACCTAGAGTAAAGCTAGCCTCAAACAACAATTTTAAAAAATTAAAACAATAATTTAATGACCTCGCGCATATTATCTACAAGATAAAAATTAATTCCGCTCTTAATGTTAGTAGGAATCTCTTCTAAATCCACTCTATTTGCCTTAGGAACAATAATATGCTCCACGCCACTGCGCTTTGCTGCAATTATTTTTTCTTTAAGGCCCCCTATCATCATTACATTCCCAGTAAGAGAAAGTTCTCCTGTCATAGCCAAATGGGGTCTAACAACCTTATTAAGAGCAAGAGAGATAAAAGCACTAGCTATTGTAATTCCTGCAGAAGGCCCATCTTTTGGGGTAGCTCCTTCTGGAATATGTAAATGAATAATATTTTTTTCAAAAAAAGATTTACTAATACTTAAATCTCCTTTAATGCTATTAACATAAGTATAGGCAATATTAGCAGATTCTTTCATAACATCCCCAAGTCTACCTGTTAATTTAATTCCACCCACCTTGGATTCCGTCTTTACAGTCTCAATCATCAAAGTTGAACCTCCATAATTTGTCCAAGCAAGGCCCATTACCATCCCTGAATACATAGCATTAGGCATGCTTTCTTTTCTAAAAACAGGCACACCAACATATTCTTCTAAATTGTCATTGGAAATTTGATAAGATTTAACCTCAGTATTCTCAATAAGCTTTCTAGCAACCTTTCTTACAATTTTGTTTAAATATTTTTCAAAATTTCTCACTCCATTATCTCTTGCATACTCTTGAGCAATTTGAACAAGAGATGAACTTTGAAATTTTAAAGAATCTTTATCAACTCCGTTTTCACTTAAAACTTTGGGAATTAAATACTTTCTTGCAATCTCTATTTTTTCGTTATCAATATATCCAGAAATTTCAATAATCTCCATTCTATTTAACAAAGGTCTTGGTATTGTTTCAACAGAATTAGCAGTTAAAATAAAAAATACATTCGAAATATCAAAAGGAAGATCAAGATAATGATCTCTAAACCTAACATTCTGTTCAGGATCTAAAACCTCAAGAAGAACCGAAAAAGGATCCCCATAGCTTGAAGCAGAAATCTTATCCACCTCATCAATTAAAAAAACAGGAGAATTTGTCTTGGTAATTCTTAAGCCCTGAATAATTTTTCCAGGCAAAGCACCAACATAAGTTCTTCTGTGTCCCTTAATCTCCGACTCATCGCGCATTCCACCAACAGAAAACCTAAAAAACTTGGTACGCAAAACCTTTGCAATAGCTGCCCCAATAGAAGTTTTTCCCACGCCAGGAGGTCCCACCAAAAGAATAATAGCCCCCTTTTGAGTCTTTCTTAACTTAAGAACAGAAATATATTCAATAATTCTATCCTTAACTTCGTTCATTCCGTAATGAGTTTTATCTAAAATTTTTTTAGATTTTTGCAAATCTAATTTATCAAAATTAATTTTAAAATCTCGCCAAGGAAGCTCAGTAATAAGCTCAAGATAATTTCTAACAACAATGTATTCAGCCGAACTTGTTTCAAGAAGTGAAAATTTTTCTAACTCTTTTTCAACTACCTCTAAAGGCTCTCCCTTCAACTCTAAAGCCTTTAGCTTGGTTTTAAGCTTTTCTAAATCGCTGCTTTTTTTATCTCCTATGCCAAGTTCAGCTTTAATAGCCTTAAGCTGTTCTTTTAAAAAAAACTCTTTTTGCTGTTTCTCTAATCTCTCTTGAATGCCCTTGGCAATTTTATTTTGAATTTCAATTAAATTAAGCTCTTCATAAATCAGTTCTAAAACTTTTTTAAGCCTATCTTTTACATTCAAAGTTTCAAGAACTATTTGATGATCATTTTTTGAAGACGAAATAGTGCTAGCCACAATATCACATAGTTTTCCCTTATCTTCAATATTAACCATATTTAATTGAACTTCCGGCATTTTCCTATGTGCAAATATTTCTTTAGTTCTAAGCAAAATACTACCGTAAACTGCCTTTGATTGAATATCATCTTTTCTAACTGGAATTTGCTTTAAATAGTCAATCTCAATTATGGGAAACTTATCATTAAGAACAACTTTAACAAATTTAATCCTATCAAAAGTTGAAACAAATATATTGTAACCACCATCTGGAAGATTAATTTTTTTTATTATCTTTCCAGTAACTCCAACAGAATAAATATCTTTACTATAATCAATAATTAATTTCTGTTGAGCATTATTGTTATTTTTTTCTAAAAATTTATCATTCAAAACAAATAAGGCAATGATCCCATTGCCTTTCATAGCATAATCGATTGCTTTCATATCAGAATCAGAGATTAAAACAATCGGAATAAACATCCCTGGAAAAACTGGATGAGAAGGAACCGCTATTAAAGGCACTCTTGCGGGCTTATTAGAATGGGGTAAAATCCCAGCTACGGCTTTTTCTTTTTTTTTATCTCCTGACCTAGCTTTTTTAGATTCATCCATAAAACTTGAAATCTCCTAAGCTAATTATAACAAAACAAATATTTTATGGAAATTCATTTAATAATAATTTTTTTTATTATAAAATAATAAAATGAGAATTTTAACAGTTAAAATTATGACCATTAATTTGGATTATAGTAAAAATTACAATCCGCTAAAACTATACCATTCGATAATAAGCATAATAACTACTACTTAAAATTAATTAATCTATGGTGAAGTTAGTAAAGAATAATCCTTGAAAAATCGATTAAAAATGAATTCTAGAGAAGTAAATGAAAATTTGGAAACAAAAAGAAACTAATATACAGGCCCAAGAATTAACTCGCATTGCTAAGCAATATAATATCAATGCCTTTGAGGCAACTTTACTTATAAATCGAGAAATCAAAGAAGAAGATTTTATGTTTTTCCTTGAAGACAGCGTAAATTTATTACACAACCCATTTTTATTAAAAAATATAGATAAATTTATAAACAGAATTAATAAAGCAATCAAAAATAATGAAAACATATTAATCTTTGGAGATAAAGATGCTGATGGAATCACAGCAACAATAATAATGTACGAAACTCTTAAAGATTTTGGACTTAATGTGAGTTATAAAATACCTTCAAATGGAGAGTTTTATGGACTTTCAAACGAATTAATCAACACAGCTTTAGAAAAAAAAATCTCTTTAATAATAACTGTTGATAATGGTATTTCTAGCATTGAAGAAATAAATTATGCAAATTCAAAAGGAATAGAAATAATAATAACAGACCATCATCTTCCAGGCGAAAATTTTAAAACTGAAAACATAGTTATAAATCCTCACCTAAAAGATGACAAATATCCATTCAAAGAAATAGCAGGATGTTGTGTAAGCTTTAAAGCTTGCCTTGCTCTTAGTATGTCCTTTACAGACCTTTATTCTAAAAACCTTGTATTTTTATTTTTAGAAAAAACAAAAAATGAAATTATTCTTCACGCAATAGAAATAAACAACTACATTCTAAAACAATATCTAAGATTAAATAATAAAAATGATCCCCTAATTAACTCAAACAAACTAGAAAAATTTGTACAAAACAAATGTATAATAATCTTTAACAAAGAAGATCAAAATGAATTATTAAATAAACACTTTGCAAAAAGCATAAACATAAACACAATTGATATTAGTGAAAATTTTATAAAAAAATACCCAAACTTTAGAAAAAAAACATTAACAGACTTAATCCAAGCAACCAAATATTTCAAATACAAAGAAGTTGAGATTAAAGACAAGCTTTACTACATATTTTACAACGTAATTTTTGAAACTAACAAAAATTTGCTCCAAAAATGCCTAAAAAGACTTAGTTTTGTTGCAATAGGAACAATAGCAGACAATATGCCCATTATTAATGAAAACAGAATAATCCTAAAAGTAGGACTTAAAGAAATCGCACTAAGAGAGAGAATGTCTATTAATTATCTATTAAAAGATGGAAACATATTAACAAAACCAAATATAACTTCAACAGATATTGCATATAAAATTGCACCAATACTAAACTCAACGGGAAGGCTTGAAAAAGCAGATATTGCAATAAATTTTTTACTAACTAATGACATTAATCAAATAGAAAACAAATTTAAAGAAATAAAAGAAATCAACGAACTGAGAAAATACAAAGAAGAAAAAGCTTGGAATTCGCATAATAAAAATACTATTTTTAAAAATGATAAATTCATAGTTTGCTATGATAACAATACTCCAAAAGGAATAAGTTCTAGAATTGCAACTAGACTTTCTTCTTACTATCAAAAAGTTGCTATTTTTTTAACAAAGCAAGATAACATTATTAAAGGATCAATTAGATCAAACAATAAAATCAATTCAAAAACACTAATATCAATAATACCTTCCCATTTAGTAATAAATTCGGGGGGCCATAAAGCTGCAGCTGGATTTACGCTGCATGAAAATTTACTCGAAGACTTTATTAAAGAATTAGAATATGCAACTACAAAAGTTGAATATGAAACTACTAATGAAAACGAATCAATACCAATAGATGCTATTCTTCCAAAAAATTTAACAAAAGATTCTCTTTTCAAAACAATAGAAATATTTGAACCTTATGGCTATGAATTTAGAGAGCCAATATTATTAATGAAAAATGCTTACCTTCAAGAACTCAAAATAATTGACAAAAATCATAGCTCAAAACATATAAATATGCGAATTAAATCACAAAACGATTATTATAAAGCTATTTTTTTTAACGGAACAAAAAAAATAGAAGAATTGGATATAAAAGAAGATCAATATTTAGACATCATTTTTACAGTTAATGAAGATTTTTATTATCCTAGAGAAAAAATTTTGAAAATCATAGACATAAAAAAGAATGCTCAAATCAATGTATAGAATACAAAAAGCCCTACTTATACTGTGTATTCTAGGAATAGAAAATATAAATTCAGAAATAATAAATACTATTCCTAAAGTCCAATATAAAAAAGAGGCATTTCAAGGAGATTACATATACTTTGCAAGTAATCAAAACTTTAAAAGTTTATCACTTTTAAGCACAAATAAAAATCCAATCATAAGCTCTTCTCCGTTTAAATTTACAGTAGGAAGTAAAATTTACTACATAGCACTTATGGGAATTACACCAATGATAAAAGAAGGTAAAAGAAAAATTCAAATAGAATTTGAAAATAAAAGCTACATCAAAGAAATAGAAATAAAAAAATTTCACTTCAAAAAAACAAAAATTAGTTTTAATAAAGAAAAAGCCAAGCTTATCACCCAAAAAAAATCAACAAAACAAAAAGAACAGGCTTTGGTTTTGTGGAATATTATTGGCAATACTGGAGACACAACAATATACCACTACGATGCTTTAGTCAAACCAATAAAAGATCAATACATTGTAACAAGCCTATACGGAGATTTAAGACTTTACATGCAAGGTGACAAAAAAATTTCAAATTATACAATGCACAATGGAATTGATTATGCCCCATTTAAAAGAGAAAATACTCCGATTTTTGCTGCTGGCAAAGGAAAAGTTGTGTTTGCACAAAATAGAGAGCTAACAGGCAATACCCTTATAATACAACATTTACCGGGAGTATTTACAATTTATCTTCACCTCTCAAAATTGGGAATAAGTGAAAATAAAATAGTTAGTGCTGGGGAATATATTGGACATACTGGAAATACAGGCCTTTCAACAGGCCCTCATTTACACTTTGAAGTAAGAATTAATGGCATAGCAATAAACCCAGATTTCCTTTTAAATGGCATGCTTATTGACAAAAATAAAATAATAAATAATATTAAAAGAATAGAATAAAAGGAGGTGATTTTTTGGTAACAGTCACTGTGGACAAAAATGAAAATCTTGAAAAAGCATTGAAACGTTTTAAAAGAATGATTGAAAAAGAAGCAATTATTCGCGAATGGAAAAGAAGAGAATACTATGAAAAACCATCCACAATACGTGTAAAAAAGGAAAAAGCTTTTAAAAGAAAACAGGCAAAAAAAGTAAGAAAATTAAAACAAAAAACTAATAGATAGATCGCACAAGAGATGTTCAAATGGATATCTCTTTATTTTAAATTAACACCTCTCTTGGCTTTGATCCATTAACAGGTCCTACATATCCCATATCTTCCATAATTTCAATAATTCTAGCTGCTCTGTTGTAACCTATCTTCAGTCTTCTTTGCAGATAAGATGCTGAGGCTTTTCTTGTGGTTTTAACAATCTCAAGAGCTTCATCAAACATTGGCTCATCAGAAGGTCCAAGAGCAACCAAATCTGGCTCTTTTACACTATCAATAAATATTTCATCATCAATATAATTTGGAGAACCAAATTTTTTAACCTCTTCAACAAGCCTGTAAACTTCTCTTTCCTTTAAAAATCCACCCTGAATTCTTKGAGGAAAAGGATTTAAAGAGCTAATATAAAGCATATCCCCCTTTCCTAAAAGTTTTTCAGCACCAGAAGATCCAAGAATTATTCTCGAATCCATAGAGCTGGCCACCATGAAAGAAATCCTTGAAGGAAAATTGGCTTTTATTACGCCCGTAATAACATCAACAGAAGGTCTTTGGGTCGCAAGAACCAAATGAATCCCCACAGCTCTAGCCATTGCAGCAAGTCTAGAAATTAAATTTTCCAAATCTTTTCTTGCAGAAAGAATAAGATCTGCAAATTCATCAATAATTATTACAAGATATGGCAAAATCATTAAATTCAAATTCTCATCTTTTATTTTTTTATTATAAGAAGAAATATCTCTTACCAATAAATTATCAAGAAGCACATACCTTCTTTCCATTTCATCAAGACACCATCTAAGAGCCTCTAAGGCTCTCTTTACATCTGTAATAACTGGAGTTAATAAATGAGGAATATCATTAAAAAGTTTAAGCTCAACTATTTTGGGATCTATCATAATTAATTTCACTTCATCTGGAGATTTTGAAAAAATAATTGAAGCAATTAAAGAATTCACACAAACAGATTTACCCGCCCCAGTTGCACCAGCTATTAATAAATGTGGAGAATTAACAAGGTCAAAAACAATATTTTCGCCACTAATCTCCTTTCCAAGAGCAAAAGGAATTCTAAAATCACCTCTAAATTCCTTGCTGTCTATTATCTCTGAAATTAAAATAAACTCACGCCTTTTATTGGGAATTTCAATTCCTACAGCTTCTCTGCCAGGAATTGGAGCAATAATCCTAACCCTAATAGCCGCAAGCCTTAAGGCAATATTATCAGAAATAGAAGTAATCTTAGAAAGCTTAATTCCCTTATCTGGACGAACAGCATACATTGTAACAACAGGGCCTTTAATAATATCAATTAATTTAGCATTAATATTAAACTCTTTTAATGTCTCCTGGAGAATCATTGATTGCTTTTGAATTTCTTTATCATATTCAATATCCTCTACATCATTTTTAATCTCTTTCTGGTCAAAAACTGAAATATCAATAACGTAAGAATCATTTTTTTTATTCAAAGCTACATTTTCGTTATAAACATGAGAAATAGCGACCTGACTAATTATGCCCTTAGTTCTTATCTCACAGGCTTTAACCTTTCCACTAATAACTAACTTATTATCCTCAAGATTGTCTAAATATTTATACTCACAAGACTCATCAATTTCATCTACATTTTCATCTAAATTTAAAGCATTCTCATTTAAAATATCCTTATTTAAAGAGCTTGCTTCTTTGAGATCTGAGCCTTCAAAAATAGTTTTGTCTAAATTAATATTGGAAGGCTTTTTATTGTTTCTTAAAAAGGCGCTAAATGACCATAAAGCCTGATATTCTTCATCATTAATAATATTCTTTTTTTCATCAAAAACTTGAGAATCTTTAAGATCATCTACAGAATCTCCATAAACTTTAATATCTTTTTTTACATCCAATGAATTTGAAAAGGGAAAATAACTTAATATATTTTCAAACAAAATTTTAATCTTAAACTCTAAAAATTTAAAAGTATCTAAAATAAAATTAACATCCTTAAAAAAGACATAATTTAAGTAAATCCACACAACAAATTCTAAAATTAAAAGAGTAAAAATAAAAAAATTCCCCAATACTATACCAAAATTAATAAGAAATATCTTAATAAAATAAGATTTTTCAACATTAGAATTAATTTTTATTAAAAATATTAAAGTAAAAAACAATATTACGGTATAATTCCAATTAAATATAAATCGTTTAGTAAAAATATGTTTTTTATAGGCGTACCAATTAACAATTGGATATACTATTAAATAAAATGACAAAAATGAAAAAACATTAAGAAGTATTTGCCCTAGTAAATTGAAAACAAAAAATACAAATACATTGCTCAAAGGGGTTAATGCTACAAAAAGAGAAAAAGAAATAACCGAAAGCATGAAAAAAAACAAAAATTGAAAATACTGATAAAAATCTTTCATATTCTAACAAAATAACAAACTATAATTGAAAGTGCAAATAAATATATAGAAAAATAATACAGTTTTTTGTTATTAAGCATTTTAAAAAAGAAATTTATTGAGAAAATACCAACAACAAAAGCAACTAATGCTCCTAAGTTTATTTCAAAAAAATTTAAAACCATAAAAATATCATAAAATTCTTTATGTTTTAATAAAATCGCTCCAAAAACTATTGGAATTAAAGATAAAAATGAAATTTCAAATGCACTTTTTCTATTAAATCCAATAACCGATGCCGAAAAGATCGTAATTCCTGAACGAGAGATTCCTGGAAGCGCACCCAAGCCTTGCATCAGCCCCATAAAAATTCCTGCTAACAAAATATTACCTTTAAAATCAACTTTTAAAAAATTAAATTCTAGCATCAAGATTAAAATCCCTGTTATAATAAAATTAATTAAAACGAAAGACAATGTAAACATACTCTCGTATTTTGAAATAAAAGTCCCAACAACTCCGGTAACAATGGTTATTATCAATATTAGCAATATTAATTTTAAGTTTGTTAAATCAGATTTAACAGTTTTTCTTAAAGAAAATCTAATAAAAGTTAAAAAAAGCTCCAAAATCCTTTTACGATAGTAAATAATAATCACCAAAACTGTTGCAAGATGTAAATAAATATCAAATATTATTGAGAGCTTTAAATTTATAAAATGCCTAAAAAGCAATAAATGTCCCGAACTAGATATTGGTAAAAACTCTGTAATGCCTTGAATAATGCCCAAAATAATTGCACTTAAAATATTTGTCATTAAATGCTCCAATATTAATTTTTGGGGAATTCGCCCATAATTTTAACTATTACTGAATCTATTCCCTTCTTTTCATACAAAGCATCATAAAATACCGAATAAACTAATATTTTTTTAATATAATTCCTAGTTTGACTAAAGGGAATTGCCTCAATAAAAAGCTCTTTTGACAAATGTCCATAACTTTTCTCCCACTTTCTAACATTACCAATACCCCCATTATAAGACGCAAGAGCCTTATAAAGACTGCCAGTTGTAGATATTCTTTTTTTTAAATAATATGTTCCAATTATTATATTATCTTTTGGAATCTTTAAATCATAGTTAAAATACTTAAGTTCTTTAGAAATATCATTTGCTGTTGATGGCATAACCTGCATAAGGCCAACAGCACCCGGTTTTGAGACAGCATTTTTTTCAAAGCTACTCTCTGCTTTTATTAAAGAAAATACAACACTAGCTTCAAGCCCTCTCCTTTTAGCCCAATATTCTATCAAAGATCCATACAAATAAGGATAAAGTCTTTTATAGTCATTCTCCATTAAAGCAGATTCATCTTGATTTACAAGATAATTAATCACAAGAGTTGCATCGTAATAATTTTCACTCTTTAAAAGTTCATCGTATACTTTTCGATAAAAATCAAGTGAAAATTTATATCCATTCCTAAAATCCTCAGAAATAAACCCTCTAACATAATTACAAAGATTGAATTTTAAAAACCCTTCCAAAAAAATCTCATAATCGGATTGCTCATACTTAATATCAGACCCACCTGTAAAAAATTCATCAATATTTTGATCTAATAAGTACCTACTCATAAATGAAGAATAAGACCATTTATCATAATTAACAGCAGAATGCAAAAGACTCTTGTATTCTCCGCTTACGTTAGGTTTAATTAATTTATGATATATAAGCCTTGCATTAATAAAAGCAAGCTTAGACAAAACAGAATTAGAAATAACTTTTTGAGCATTAGAATAAAGCTTATAAAGATTGCCATAGTCTTCAAGCTGAATTGATTCCAAAATATACTCTTCTAAAATCTTAATAAAAGTAGAATTTTTTTTATCGCCCTCGGTATAAAACTTGGGTAAACTTTCGGCAAAATAATCCCTTGCGCTCTTAGTAAAAATTAAATTGCTAAAAGCAGTATTAAGCAAATCAAGCCTGTTAATCTCATTGTTAAGATCTAAACCTTCAAGATATTCTTTTAAAAGAAGAAGTCCTAAATTATTTTTCTCTCTAAGGTTTAGAATACCTAAATAATAATTTTTATATTTGCTCTTTATTTTACTAAAAAATGTTAAAGCATTTGAAACTTTGCCAGAACTAATAAAAGCCTTATAAACATCACTTAATACAATGTTATTGTCATAATAATCATTTAAACCATTTTTATTTAATATATTTATTGCACCATTAAAATTGCCATTTGCCACTTCATACTTAAATCTAACAAGATTTAAAAAATTTGCACCAAAATACCTAGACTTATTTTCAATAATAAAATAATCATAAGCTCTTACATGTAAATAATTTGCAGGTAAGTTCTCAAAAAGCTCATTAAAATAAATTTTTGACTCACTTACATTAGAAAGATTAAGGTAAAGAACTGCTTTTAATAAAATATTTTCATTTTCCTGATAATCAGAAAATTTCATCTTATCAAGCTTATTTAAAAGACTAAGTGCCTTATCGTTTTTCTTTTGCCAATAAAGACTTTTAAAGTACCCCAGTATAATAAATTTATTATTTTCGTATTTTTTATAAAGCTTCTCTCCAATCAATTCAGATGCAAAATACTCTTTTGCTGAGTTAAAATATTCAATAAGCTTAATCCCAGCAAACTGGGATGCAATGCTATCTCCATTAGCTATGGCCTTTTTCATATACTCTACAAATTTCTCTTCAAATCCTATTTTTTTAAATAAATAAGCAACATATATGTAAGAACTTGGATCTATGTTAAAATGCTTATCAAAATTTTTTTTTGTATAATCAAAATTCCATAACCAATTTAAATTATTTAAATCAAACTCTTTTGAATGCGCCTTAATAAAATTATTGCCTGAGATTTCTTTTTTTGCAAAGCAAGAAACTAAACTTAAAAATAAAAAAAGAAAAAGAAAATTTTGTAATACACAAGAACTTCTATTAAACATATTGATCTTTTTCATATCTCTTAATTCTATTTTTATCATATTCAAAGTAATATGAAACAAAATCTCTAGGTTTTAAAATTTTTGAAAAAACTAAAAACAAAGAAAAAAATATCAAAAGAAAAAGAGAAATAAGACTCAAATATAACATAGGAGAATGAACCATTCCCTCACTTGAATTTAATTTAAAATTGTTTTTTACCATATCATTCTCAAAATCTTCTCTAAGATCTAGTTCAACATCTTCATCTGAAGTATCTATTAACTCTTTATCAATATCTGCAATAATGTCTTCAACGCTTAAATCATGCAAATCTTCTTCTTCTAAAGAAGATTCTTCTAATTTTTGAAACTCAAAATTATTAAGATTTAAAGACTTCTCGTCAATATACTCAACTTTTTTATTTTCTAAATTAAGCTTTTTAGAATCAACAAGACTATCGTCATAATTATCATCAAAATCTTCAAAATCTGAAACATTTGTCTCAATTTTTTGGTCTTCTTCGGTTTTTAGATCTAAAGAATTAATAGTAGGCATACTTACATCAGAAACATCTTTTTTAACAAAATCATCTTTTTCTTCAAAATTTAAATCAAATTCAGAACCCAAATTTTCAACAGACAAATCACTGCCAATGTCACTTTTAAAATCATTCAAAGGGTTACCCCTATTAGATCCTTTTAAATTTTGATTAAAATCTACAAGGCTTAAATCAAACTTCGATTTATCTTGAATCCCATCAGATTCACCATAAACATAAAGTATTTCATCCACAACTTTAAAATAAACATTGACACTCAAGCTTTCCTTTTTTAAATTATCTAAGAAAAAAGAACCAACCAAAAAAGGATCTAAAAAATCTTCATATTCACTAACATATAAATTCAACTTAATACTGGTATCACCTGCAACCTTGCCCAATATTATTCTCTTAACAGAACTATCATCTAAATTTAAAACCGGATAATACTCATTATTAGATAATTTTATCGCTAAAAACCCTTTCAAAAATCATAACCTCTTTGCTTTGTTAATTTTATTGAAACCAAACTTACGCACTAATTATAGTTATCATTATTATTATAACTATAATATAATATAAATAATGTGATATTCAACTTACAAATTACTTTTATTTTAAGTAAATAACTTTTATTAAAAGTAACTATGATGATGCAAATTAATGGGATATTTTTAATTTAGGAGCAATACGAGTGTTGTCACTATTTATAGTAATCTCTTCATTGACAGTATTTATTTTAGTGTTTTTATTTTTTAAAATAGCATTAAAACTTACAATAGGTAAAAATATAGGGAAAATCAAAAAAGATGATGAGAGAACGCGAAAATTAATCGAAAGAGCAATTTCCCTATTAAAAACAAATCCAAACGAAATAGGTGCCCTTGAAATTTTAAATAATTACTACTATAAAAATAAAGACCATGAAAATGGCATAAAATATGCAAAAAAATTATGCCAATTAATAGAAGACAACCCAATAAACCAAGAAATAAACACATTTAAAGCTTTTTTAAGTTATGGATTTTATAATCTTAAAAGAAATTTTAACAGAGAAGCCTTAGAATATTTAAGAAAAGCTTTTCTGATTAAAAAAACAGATGAAGATGCAAATTATTATCTTGGTGTAGCATTCTTAAAAAACGAAATGTATAAAGAAGCTCTATACTATCTTAAAAAAGTCCACAATTTTAATAAAAATAATAAAGATGTCCTAAAACACCTGGGAATAACTTTATTTAATCTAGAAAGCTACAGACAAGCTGTTATAATATTTAACAATATAAAAAAAAATATACAAGGCGACATTGAAGCTCTTTTGGCATATGCTAAATCTTTATCAAAAATGAATCAAGATCATCTAGCACTAGAGATTGCCAACAAAATAAAACAAAAAGATGGAATGATTTATGAGGCTTTATTGATTACATCTGAGATTCATTCAAAAAATAAAGAATTAGAAAAATTAGAACAAAATATTAAAGAAATAATAAAAGTAAAACCCGACTTGCCTAAAAAAACTTTCCTTGAATTATTTTATAATCTTGGAGAACTTCAAATCTCTGTTGAAAATTATCAAAAAGCTACAGAAGCTTTTACCAAAGTTGAAGAGATTGATCCAAATTACAAAAATATTAAAGAAAAATTGGAATTTAGCAAAAGGTTAAACGAAAACATAGCCCTAAGAATATATTTGCGCAGTTCAAAAGAAAATTTTGAAAAAATAGCAAATGAAATTATTTTAAAACTATATTTAAATAAATTTCAAATAAGAGATTCTAAAATAAATGAAGTAACAACACAATTTATTGACATAAACTTTCACTTAGCTAACAATCAGTGGGAAGAAAATTTAATAGTGCGTTTTGTAAGAACTGAACAAGATACTTTTGGTGAATTATTCTTAAAAGATTTCATTTCAAAAATAAAAGAAAATAAAATAAAAGGACTCTGTATTGCTCCATCAAAATTCTCTTTAAAGGCTAAACAAATGATTGAAGGAAGACTTATTGATCTAGTAGAAGGAAAAAAACTAGCTCAAATACTTAAAAAAATTAACATATCCAAATACACATGAAAAACATTATCTTAAATATTTCATAGGATTTTCAGTTTTACCATTTTTAAAAATGGTAAAATGCAAATGATTGCCCGTACTATAGCCAGTGCTTCCCATATAACCTATTACCGCTCCCCTTGAAACTTTTTTTCCAACCTTAACGGCAAAAGAATTCAAATGTGCATATAAAGTTTGGAATCCGTTGCTGTGAGAAATGACAATATATTTTCCATACCCTCCCGCATTAAATCCTGCAGTTACAACAACACCTTCTCTTGAGGCTTTAATAGGCGTATTAGCTAAATTTGCAATATCTATTCCATTGTGAAAACTAATAACTCCTGTAAACGGATCTGGTCGATAGCCATACCCCGAAGTAATAACACCCTGCACAGGATAAATAAAAGTCTCCCCTAATACCTCTTTTAAAAAATCTTTGGGCAATCTTCCCCCAGGAATAAACAACTTTTGCCCTAAAAATAAAACTTCATTATCAAGATTATTAGAATCTAAAATATCAACCTTGGGAACATTATAAGCACTAGCTATAGATGAGATAGAGTCATTTTTTTTAACAATATAAACAATTCCTTTCATATTGGGAACTTTAATAACTGAATTTGGCTTAATATTTCTTACATCTTTAATTTCATTAAAAGAAATTAAAGTTTCACTGGTTATTTGATATCTAGCTGCAACATGCGAAAGCGTTTCTCCAGGCTTAATTTTATGATCAAATACCTTTAATACAAAATTTTTTTTAAATCCAGGAACATTTGCAGAAACATTGGATTCAGGTAAATAACTACTAATTTGAGCTATATCTTGATCACTATAATATAAAAATGTATCAATAAAATAATCTTTGGGCAAAGAAAGCCTATTTAAAAAAACATACGAGCCATAATAAGAAAAAATGTTAATATAAAATGTTAATATAAAAATAAAGATTATTGCATTAAGCTTAAAAACAAGTTTATAATCGAATCTTACACTAAAGATATCAAAAACTTTATCTCTCAAGCTCTTGTAATAATATTTATATTCATAATGATTAATATTTTGTATTTTAAGCTTATAGAAAAATAAAGAAACTTTTTTAAAAAAATTGATTTTTTTTTTAAAGAAGTTCTTAATCTTAAAAACTTTTTTTCTTCTTTTACCAATATTAGAAATATTTGCAAAATCTTTTAATTCAAAATTAACACTCTTTTTGCTATTGAATAAAAAATTTTTTTTACGTTTTTCTACCCTTTGCTTTTTTTTTGGTATAATCATAACATGCTATTTCATTATACAATAGAAAATTGCATTTGAATGAAAGCATCGTTTAAAAGTTATGAGAATATTTAAAGCTCACAAATATGAACTAGCGTCGATTTTAGCCGCTTGCTTATTTTTAATAACCTTAATAAAGTTATTCTTATCATTTTACATAGTAAAAGGCGAATCAATGACCCCAGCAATATTTGAAAAAAATTGGATTGTAAATCACAAGTTTGCATATGGACTTAGGATTAAAAAGCACCAAAAATACCTTTTATTATGGAAAACCCCCCAAAAAAATGAAATGGTGCTTATTAAAGATCCCATAACAAACAAAATTGCCATTAAAAAAATTTTTGCAATTCCAGGAGAAAAATTTAAACAAATAGAAAAAAATACAATATGCATACATGATTTAAACTTTAAAATAGATGAAAATATTTTAAAAAAAAATACTAAAAAAATTCCTGAAGACCACTATTTAGTTATAGGAGAAAACAAACAGATCTCATTAGACTCAAGAGATTACGGATTTATAAAAATTGATAATATATTGGGAAAAATAATTTATTACTTTTAAAAAATATCTTTGTTTCTTTGAGTTTTTAATCAATAATACTTGTAAAAGTGTTTGAAAGACTTTCTTTTGCTACATTATCAGATGAACTTGTAATTTTTATTTCAATAAAATTAGAAGAATTGGTCTCTAAATCTTTAGCATTAACACTCAAAATACCACTTTCATTTAAAGTAAAAAGTACCTCAATTTTGGGAATTCCTTTTAAAGCTTTTTGAATATTGCCAAAGGAAAACCTACCTATAGAATAATTTAAAGAGGCTTTTTTGTATTCACCTTGAAGTATGTGAATCTCAATTTCATCTTGATAATCATTAGTAGTCGTAAATAGTTTGCTTCTAGAAATTGGCAAAGCAGTATTTCTCTTTATTAGAGTAAAAAATTCATTATCCTTTATCTCAAGTCCAAGAGAATAAGGAGTTACATCCTTAAACTTAATAACAGAATCATTTCTAGAAAGACTAAAAGCATGAATACCTGCGCCAATAGCTACAACTTCATCTTGATTTAAAGCATCTAAAATTGTAGCAGAAGGAAAGGATTCCTTTAAAACTTTTTCAATCAAGGGGATCCTTGTTGAACCACCAGAAAGTATGATTTTTGAAACACTACTAATATCAACCCCAGAATCAGCAATACATTCCATAGATAACTGAATAGTTTTGTCAATATATTCACTTATCATTGAATTAAATTCATCCCTTTTAAGATTATAATTCAAATGCTTGCCATCAAGAAAAAGCAAAGTAATGTCGACCTCTTCCATAACAGATAAATTTTTTTTACCCTCTTCAATTCGCTCTCTTAACTGTTCTAGAAGAAAAATATCTTCTAGATTAAAATCAGGATATTTATTTTTAAAACTATCTAAAACATACTTTTCAATGATTTTATTAAAGTCATTACCTCCAAGTCGACTTTGCCCTTTGACCGAAAGAACAGTATAGGTGTCGCCTTGTTTTTCCATAAGAGTTACATCAAAAGTTCCACCCCCAAGATCATAAATAAGAAAAATTCCATCAATCTGTCTTTCAAAGGCATAAGCAATAGCAGCTGCGGTTGGTTCATTAAGTATGGCCTTACAATTCAAACCAGCAAAATTTGCAGCCTCAACAACACATCTTCTTTGAATCTCAGAAAAATAGGCAGGGACTGTTATTACAGCATTTTCAATCTCTTCATCTAAAAATTTTTCAGCGTTCCTTTTAACACTAGCGAGCAAATGTGCTGAAATATATTCTGCTTTATAAAATTCACCATCTACTTTATAAAAATTATTAGAGCCTATATTGGTCTTAAAATTATAAAATGTTTTTTGAGGATTAACTAATATTTGATTTTTAGCGGCACTTCCAACAAGAACATCCTTATCTGAGAAAGAAACAATAGAAGGGGTTATTCGCTCACCCCTTTCATTTAATATTATCTTAGAACTAACATCAAAATACGATGCAACAGTATTTGTGGTTCCAAGATCAATACCTATCCATTTTTTCATGAACACCTCCCCTATGTATTGAAATAATCAACTCAACCTCACCTAAATCTAACTTAAACTTTTTAGCAATAGCTTCAAAAGACATACCTTGTTCATGAAGTAAAATAATCTGATTGCGAACATTATAACTTTCTTTTATTATATTTTTTTCAATAGTAGGCATAGAATAATCCAAATTACTTTTATAAATTCCATCACTTTTCGATCCAAAACTAGAAGGGCTATTGCCAGGAATAGAGCTATTATTAAACCCTAACAACCTCTGGTCAAGAATTTCAATTCTCTCATCAACCTCTTTGATGATTCTATTTAAACTTTCAATTTTTATTTCAATAATATTTATATTTCTATCCGTAGCCTGATTAATTTCAATAATTGTTTTATCTACCTCACTTTTAAACTTTCTAAGTATGCTATTAGATTTTATTTTCAAATTAATATACACATGAAAATATATAAAAATAAATATAATTAAAATAAGATAAAAAACAATAAACATATAAAAACCCTAAAACATTTTATCTCTTAATATTAACATTTTTACCAATTTTAGGATCTTCAAATTTATCAGGATATAAACTAAGCATCACCTTCTCTTCATTTTTATTTTTTTTAACTGGAAACGAAAGCAAATAATTATCCCCTACTTTATTAACTACACATACATTGCCAACCTCAGAATCAGTATGACAATCTCTTAAAAATCTAAATCTAGCATTTTGATTAATTTTTAATCTTTTGTGCTTTTCACTTTCACTTAAAAATTGTCTAGCTTTAAAAGATCCAACAACAGACATTTTAAAAACTTCAAATGTATCCATATACAAATCCTTATATTAAAAATTATTCACCTAGACTTAAAAGGAATATAGGTCATAACTTTAATATAATTATCATCCTCTATAAAAGTAACGTTGTTATAATCTTTTGAAAGCTCATAGAAAGCATTCTTAATATAAAGCTTAACGCCTGAACAAGCTATATTTTCAACAGAAACTTTACCCTCTATCTTAGTATTTTCAAGCTCATTTTGCAAATTAATTCGCTTAGCCTCTATCATTTTTATTTCCATTCTAAGAATTTTACTCTCATTAACAAATTCATTGTAACTATCAATCTTTAAGGATTTTTCTGCCTTATCTGTAATGAGCACAATATTCTTTTTTAAAGCAACAATATCTTTAGTTAAAACTTCTAATCGCTTTTCAATCTTTTCAAGATGACTAGTAAACCTAGTTAGTAAATCTTTAATTTCAGGATCATAGCCAACATCAATACAGGTTTCACAACTTCTATCAGAGCCTATAGAATAAGCCCTAACCTCTTCTTTTGCACAAACATTAGAACCAACTATTTTTGATTTTTTACCAATACAAAGAACTCTCTTTTTAGAAGAAACTGAAGAATTAACAATACCCCTTAAAACTTCAACTTCCCCACCACAATTTAAGGTGACATTTTCTAAAAACTTAGCCCTAACATTACCCCGTGCATAAATTTTAGAATCACCCTTACCATTTACACCGCTATGAAAAATAATAGACCCATCCGTTTTTAAATTGCACCGACCCACTAATCCTTTCACTTCTATTCCACTTTTGGCCATAATATTGTATCCATCTAAAACATTGCCCTGCACAAGAACCATTCCATTATTTACTATATCTCCAGTAGCAGGTCCAACATCACCTTTGACTAAATAAATATTATGAACAGATATTACACCATCTGAAACAGACATATACCCATTGCATTTTGCCCGAATTTTATAACCATCTCTAAAAGTATTCTCGCCCAAAATAAAATCAATATCCTGCCCACTCTCTGATTTTAACACTTTACCAAAAACGGTATAACCATCTACACCTTTGCCAAAAGGAATAATTCTGGCCAACTCCTCGCCTTCAATTACATTTCTAAATCCTATGCTTGAAACCTCATACTCACCAAACCTATTATTTTCATCAACAATAAAATCAATATAAGAATCCTTACCCTTTACTGGCTCTAGACCCCTTGCAAGTTCAACAGGCTCGCCATAAACAGGATAATCCACAAATTTTGCTACTTTATCCTTAAGTATTGCAATATCTATTACTCCATATTTTCTAAGAATATTGAAAATATCTTGTGCAAAAATTTCAGCTCCATTAATTCCAGGCGCAGTAAATTCAATGGTAACCGACATTGAATTTTCTGATATTTGAACCATCATTGTAACATTTTCAGAAGGATCAGATTCAAAATCAGCAATTTTTTCATAATATCCACTAGCATTCTCAACTATACCTTTCACAATGTCTTTATTGAAATTTTCAATATTGCTATGCAATTCTAATTTAAAAATAACATCTTGATACTTAATAGGAATTCCTTGTCCTTTTGGTGAGATAACCTTTAGAAATACACCTTTTGAAGATTTCCTGATAAAAAATTCACCATCTGATGAAATAACTTCTTTTTCACCTGAATCATTTTTTGAATCAAGAGACACTTTAGGCTTGCTAGAAGAATTCCTATAGGCAACTATTTTCCATTTTTTCTTCCCATATCCCAATATACCATTACTACCTTTTAACAAAATCTCATAGTCTAATTCTTTATAAGGTACCGAGAGCTCCAAAGAAGCATCATTTAAGGCCTCTTCAAGAGTATCTGCTTCTATTTCCATTAAATCAACATGACTTTCTCTTTCTAAGTAAGATCGCATCTTATCACAAAGTTCAGAAAAATTTATAGCCCTGTCATCCATATTTATTCCTTCTTGCTCATTAAAGTTTTAATAGCATCTGCAACAACTTTTGGATCATTATCTTCAATAAATGACATTTTTTTATTTTTGTCACTCCCTCTACTCACGTCTTCCGTCTCAAATTTATACTTTTTAACCTCTTCTATAAAATCACCACTACTACTGATATTTTGAGAATTCTCATAAAGAGAATTTTTATTTTGAAAATCAAGATTCTCTTTAAAATCTTTATCACTCTTCTTATCATCTTGAGGTTTATTTTCCATATTGCCAGACAATTCCGTTGAAAAAAGATTCGACAAATATTTCTTAAAGATATATTCAATTAAAAGTCCAATAACAAAAAAAAATACAAACTGCAATAAAGATCTCACTAAGATTGTAAAAAATGATAAACCACAAAACAATCCTAAAACTGCTGAAATAAACAGTGCTGACACACTAGTTAATAAAATATACTTCAATTCCCTGCTTATAAACATAATGTCTTATTCCACACCAAAAAATCTTAATATAAAACCTATAACCCCTCTTCTTTTTCTATTATCTAGAGAAACCTCCTCAAGGGTGGCAACAATAGAATCAAGACAATAGCTAGCTTTGCTATTTGGATTTACCAAAACAAAAGGTTTTTGCTTAAAAACAGAACTTCTAATATTTTGATCCTCATAAATATGACCCAAATAATCAATATTTAAATTTAAAAATTGCCCTGAAATATCTATAACCTTTTTAGCAACTCCCTTGGCCTCGCTAACATTAGCTACTCTATTAACAATAAGCCTTAAATTTTTCAAATTCTCCATCTTATAAGACAAAACCTTAATTATTCCATAAGCATCAGTAATCGAAGTGGGTTCTGGAGTAGTAACAATAACAACATCGTCACTAGAAAGCAAAAATGAAATAACTTGTCTTGAAATTCCGGCACTAGTATCTATTACAACTATATCATATTCATATATTTTTAATAATTCTTTTATAAATTTATTAACATCAACATCAGAGAGATCTAAAAGCTCCATTGTACCAGAAGCACCGGCCAAAAGATCAATATTGTACTCGGTCTTTGTTATTACTTCTCTGATGTCACGACTTTGAGCAATCATATGATATATACTATACTTGGGAATAACTCCAAGCAAAATATTAACATTAGCCATTCCAATATCAGCATCAAGTATTAACACCTTTTTACCAAGCTCAGAATATTTAAGAGCAAGTCCAATTGCAATATTACTTTTACCAACACCGCCTTTGCCACTACTAACAGCAATAAATCTTGTTTTGCTGTTTTGAACTTTCTCATCAACTGAAAAATTAAATTTACCATTTAATCTCATCATATCTCTTAAACTTTGAGCTTGATCTTCCATTATAACTTTCCTTAATAATAAGATTTACTTTTTATCTTCTTAATAAACTCTGCATCATCGCTTATTCTGTAGCCATTTATTCTTCTAATAAAAGTAAGTGGTTCTGCAACGCTGATATTATGAGGAACAATTTGCCCATCCGTAACATAAGAAACTACCTTCTTCATTTCATAAATCAAACTTATCAAATTTCCAACACAAGTGGTTTCATCCACTTTGGTAAAAATCACAGTTTTATAATTAAAAGGAGAAAATTGGTGAAATATTTCTTTGACATCTGATGTTTTTGTGGTAGAGCTGACAGCCAAATGAAATTCAGCATCCCTTCCACAAGCATTAAGAAGCTCCTTCATCTCAGCAAGCTTCATGAAATCTTTGGGACTTTTACCAATTGTATCAACAAGTATAAGATCGAAATCCTTTGAATCAGTAATTTCATCTTTTAAATCTTTAAAAGACTCAATTGCTCTAACCGGAATACCCATAATATCACCATAAGTTTGTATTTGTTTTTTAGCTCCAATACGATAATTATCAATAGTAATAATTTTAATATTTAAACTCTTAGATTCTCCATTAATACCATAAATTGCTGCAAGTTTTGCAATTGTGGTAGTTTTTCCAACACCTGTTGGACCAACTAAAATAAAAACCCTTTTCTTAAGATTATCAATAATAGATCCTGAACATTTAATTGTCTTTGCAATATATAAAACAACATCCTCTCTAACCCTTTCATAATCATCAAGATCTGACAAACTAAATTCTCTCTTAATAAACTCATTAATGTCTTTAATATAATTTTCAGAAAAATCATTTTCTCTTAAAATGTCTTCAATTTTTGTAATTGTTGGATGATTAATATTTTCTTTTTTATGAGCAAGTTCTGTTTTAAGAGACTTAACTTCTTTAAGCACATCTTCAATTGAAGAATTTTCTTCTCTTTTAATACTTTGAAGAATCTTTCGCTTTTCATCTTCAACATTAATTTGTTGATTACCAATGTCATATCTAACATAACCTGAAACTTCAACCCAATCTTTGCTAAATAAACCTAAAATCCCCCCATGGGGAACGGTTTTATAAGTCATAACCCTAGCATTCTTACCATATTTTTTCTTAATTATTTCTATGACTTCATTATAAGTTGGACCTTTTTCTGTAAAATATTGAACCATATATTATTCTTCAACCTCTACTGTTTTAAGAACATTAACTTTAATATTTTGGGGAACCTCTAAAACAGACATAACAACAAGATCTGGAATCTCTCTACTTGTTATCACTTTTATTATAGGTCTTGACGATTCGCTTGAGAGAACAACTGGATAAAAACCTTCTGCTTGAACTTCGTTTACAATTTTGAAAAGTTCATAAATAAATTTAGTTTTTAAATTAGGATCAATTGAACTTATAAGATCATGATTGGATTCTACACGAGAATCAATTATCATTTGCTCAAAACTGGGGTTTAAAGTTATTACATTAAGCTCAGAATTTAAATCTAAATATCCACTAGTTATTTGCCTTCCAACCGATTGCCTACATTTCTCAATCAAGAAAAATATATCCTTAGTAATACTTGTGAAATCTGCAATTGTTTCAAAAATTGTAACTAAATTGCGAATTGAAACCTGCTCTTTTAAAAGACCTTGTAAAACCCTTTGAATCTCGCCAACCGAAAAATTCTTAAGAACCTCTTCAACAATAGCTCCGTAATCTTTTTTAAAAACATCAAGAGTATTTTGAACATCTTGACGAGTCAAAATTTCATAAGAATGTCTTTTAATAAGTTCTGTCATATGAGTAGCAATAATTGAAGGAGGATCTACAACAGTATATCCTAATTTTTCAGCAGTTTCTCGCCCATCATCATTTACCCAAAGAGAAGGAAGTCCAAATGAAGGATCTTTAACAAGATCTCCATCTATTCCAGAATCAATTCCAACATTTATCACTAAAAATTTGCCAAGCTTAATCTCGCCTCGCCCAACTTCAACTCCTCTTAGTTTAAAAGAATAAGCATTGGGCTCAAGTCGCATATTATCAACTATTCTAATCTTGGGCACAACTATTCCAAATTCAAATGCAATCTCACGCCTTATCTTAACAATACGATCAAGCAGCTCAGAAGTTTTTGTATCATCAACTATTGGAACAAGATTATATCCAATCTCAAGAGCTAATGGATCAAGCGGAACAACAGGAGAAACATCTTTGTCTGAATAAATTGACGCCTGCTCTTCTTCAAGTTTCATTTTTTTATCTATTTCTTCTTTTTGTCTTATTCCTGAAAGAGAATAAGCCAAAAATGCAATTGACAAACTTAAAAACATAAGAATTAGGGTTGGAAATCCCGGAAGAAAAGCTAAAAAAAGCAAAAACCCGGAAACAATCCAATAAATGCCTAAATGATTTGTGAATTGATCAAAAATCTCGCCGCCAAAACTATTTTTTGAAATCGACCTAGTAACAATCAAGCCTGTAGACGTTGAAATTAAAAGAGATGGCAATTGAGACACAAGCCCATCACCAACTGTCAATGAAACATAATTGTTAAGAGCTTCGTTAAAGTTAAGACCTTGCAAAGTTATTCCCACTAACAAACCACCAAGAATATTTATAAGAGTTATTAAAAATCCAACCTTAACGTTTCCTGATACAAATTTAGAAGCTCCGTCCATTGCACCATAAAAATTGACTTCTGATTGTAAATCGTTTTTTTGCCTTGTAGCCTCTTCTTCTGTCAAATTTCCAGAACTGTAGGCAGAATCAATCGCCATTTGCTTGCCAGGAAGTGCATCAAGAGCAAACCGAGCTGCAACTTCAGCTACCCTTGTTGCTCCCTTGGTAATTACAATAAATTGAACAGCAATGATTATTATAAATATTATAAATCCAATAACAAGTCCTTGAATTCCAGAACTACCCACAACAAATGTCCCAAATGTTCTTATCATTTGCCCATCAAAATTTATACCTTTGGTTAAAATTAACCTAGTAGAAGAAATATTAAGAACGAGTCCAAAAATAGTCATCACAAGCAGTAATGTGGGAAAAACAGAGAAATCTAGAGATCTCTTAGAATAAAGAACAATTAAAATAATTAAAAGACTTATTACTAAATTAACCGTAATCAAAACATCCAAAATAACTGCAGGAAGAGGCAAAATAAAACCGGCAACAACAAATATCAAACCGACCGAAATTATTAAATCAGACTTATTATTAAGCCCCAAATACCCTAATATAGAATTTTTTCTAGCATCCAACAATAGAACCTCTAATTAAACTTTTTAGTAATAGAATATACTCTCACAAGAATTTTTGAAACAATCTCCCAATATTCTCTTGGAATCTCTTCATTAACCTTAACATTAGCATAAAGAGCTCTTGCAAGGAGCTTATTTTCCATTAAAGGAACATTATTTTCTCTTGCAATTTTTTTAATTGTGAGAGCTATTTCATCTTGACCTTTTGCAAGCACCTTTGGAGCTAACATTGTTTCGCTATCCCATTTAATAGCAACTGCAAAATGTTCTGGATTTGTAATTACTACATCTGCTTGAGGAATAGCTACTCTTAAATTGGTACTTAAAATAACCCTCATTCTCTCTTTTATTCTAGATCGAAGTAAAGGATCACCTTCCATTTCCTTTCTTTCCTGCTTTACCTCTTCTTTTGTCATTTTCAAACTCTCAATGTACTGAGATCTTTGAAACAAATAATCAAACACCCCTACAATTGCCAAAAACATTACTGAAAAAAAACATATCTTATAGGCAATCACTAACACAATAGAAATTCCAGATTGAAGTGTATACTCCGAAAGCTTAGAAATTTTGCCTATATTGTTTTCTATAATAAAATAATATATCAAGCATATTATAACAACTTTTAACAAACTTTTAAACAAATTGAAAAAAGCCCCTGCTGAAAAAAAAGAATTTTTTGCCCATCTGGAAAAATTAAAACTAATTTTATCCCACCTTGGCTCCAAAGATTTAAAAGTAATAAAAAAGCCTACTTGAATAATATTAACAAAAAAATTAACAGCTAAAGATGCGAAAAAAAACAAAACGACATACCCCATGATAGATCTAATATATGCAAAACCCATAGTATAAACACTCATACGCATAACTTCAGGAAGCTTGATGGCCTGCTCTTTAAAAACAGCTATTAAATCTAAAGCAAAATAAGAAAGCATGAAAAAAAACAATGCAAATAACAACAAAAGACTAACGGCAGTATTAATTTCAGTAGACTTTAATACCCGGCCTTCTTCTCTTGCTTTTTGCTTTTTCTGGTCAGTAGGTAATTCGGTTCTTCCCTCATCATCTGCGGAAAAAAAATCAAGGGGAATATACCAACTTTTAATCAAAAATTCATCTTTTATCATTATTTTAAAACTCTAGAAAACAATTTTAAAAAACTAGCAAGAGAATCTAGTGAAAGTTCAATCACTCTTTTTGAAGATATTGCTAAGCTTGGAAATCCAATATATAAAATTAACAACCCTAAAAATAGCGAGGTTGAAAAGCTAATTATTAATAAATTAATTTGAGGCGATGACTTTGAAAGTATTCCCAATACTAGATAAAAAAGTAAAAGCAAAGACAATATTGGAAACGAAATTAATAAAGCTTTTTCAAAAAGAAATCCAAAAGACATAAGCAAAAGCTTGACAAATCCTGAATTTCTCATATTGACCAAATGTTCAACCCTAATGTTCAAAACAGAATCATGTATGCCAATCACAAAAAAACGAAGTAAAAAATCGCTTGATAAGAACAAAAGCAAAAACAAATAAGCAAAAATTTGTGAAATAATCATGCTATCTTCTTCTGAAAAAACATCAAAAATATTTGCATAAGCAAGCCCAATTTGATTAGAAAAGAAAAATCCAACCAAATGAAAAACATTAAAAATTATATTAACAAAAAATGCCTGAATAAGACCTAAAATAGCTTCTCCTAATAAAATTAACGCAAAAGAAAGCATATTGTCTAAAGGATAAATAATTTTAATCTTTTCAACAACAATTACGGAGAGAATCAAAGAAAAGAAAAAATTAAAATATCCAATTTTTATTGTTGAAAAAAATGGAGAAAATTTTAAAAACATAAAAATTCTAACCAACACAGGTAAAATTGTAAAAGATTTTAAAACCAAAAAATTTAAATTCAAAATTTCATCCCAATAGTACAATTAGTCATAAATTAAACATTTTGCAATTGACTAAAAATCATATAGGTAAACTGCATAAGCTTATTCAAAATCCAAGGACCAAAAATCACAATAACTAAAAGTATAACAATAATCTTTGGAATAAAACTCAAAGTTTGATCTTGAATTGAAGTAATGGCTTGAAAAATTGAAATCAAAAGACCAACTATAAGAGCTATAATCAACATTGGGGCTGATAAAATAATAATGTTTTCAATAGAAATTCTAATTAAATAAAGAATGTGTCCTGCAGTCATATATAACCTTACATAAAACTTTTAATAAGACCACTAGTAATTAAAGTCCAACCATCTACCATTACAAAAAGAATAAGCTTAAAAGGCAAAGATATCATCACAGGGGGCAACATTATCATACCCATAGCCATTAAAACAGAAGCAACAATAATATCTAAAACTATAAAAGGCAAAAATATTAAAATTCCCATCTTGAAAGCCACTTTAAGCTCATGTAAAATAAAGGCTGCAATTAAAACATGCGTTGGCACTTCGCTAAAATTTTTTGGTCGATCATAATTACTCATACTCATAAATAATCTAATCTCTTCATGACGCCCATCAGACATCTGCTTATACATAAAAATTCTAAGAGGAGCAATTCCTTTGTTATAAAATTCATTAAAATTTATTTTTGACTCTTTAAGGGGCAAATAAGCTTGTTCATATATAGAATTAAAAGTTGGCCACATAGTAAAAATGGTTAAAAATAAAGCCAATCCCATTACTATCTGAGTAGGAGGAGATTGTTGAAGAGATAAAGCACGCCTAATAAAATCCAAAACTATAGATATTCGCAAAAACGAAGTCATTAAAACTAAAAAAGCTGGAGAAAGGGTAATAATGGTTAATAGAATCAAAAGCTGCAAAGAAAAAGCTATCTCTGAACCACCAATACTGTCAAAATTTAAAAACGGGAAATTAAGACCATTAGTAGTCTGCAAAGATTTTGTTTGAGCAAAAGATAAACTTGTTACACTAAAAAATAAAAAAAAATTAAAACACTTTCTCAAAATAAACCCTCTAAAATTTTTTTAATCTATCTTGTTTATCCTTAAGTGAGGCCTCAATTTTCTCCTCAAGTTTAACATAATCATTCCCAGAAGAAGGAATCTCTTCTTTTTTGAGCAACATTTTCTTAAAGATTGACTGAAAAGAATCTTTCTTGGCAGAATCATTAATTTTGCTAAGCCTAAGTTTTAAATCTTCCAGCTCTTCTTCCGACTTAATCTCTTTGAGTAAAGTAAAAGAATTACTAGAAACTAAAAATATATAAACATTGTCTAATATGTTTATGATTCTTATTGAGTTTTTAACATCTATCTCGTAAAAAACAAGCTCCTTAATTAAATTAGAATTTTGTTCATATTTGCTTTTTTTTGAATAAAAAATTAACTTCTTTAATAAGAAAAAGATAAAAAAAGCAATAAGTAAAAATAAAACTATCTTAAGCAAATCCGAAATATTGAAAATAGAAACTGGCTGAGTACTATCATTGTTAACAAAATTTGCCTTATCCTCTTCAAAGATTGGCAAGCTAGATTCATTTTCTAAATCGGTAGATGCTGAATTTACCTGCTCTTGTGAATTAGCATATGTAAAAAAATTAAAAAACGATAAAAAAACTAAAAATAAAAATTTATTATTCATTTTTAGTTTTAATTATCTCAGTAATTCTAACTCCAAAATTTTCATCAATTACAACTACTTCTCCCTTGGCAACTATTTTACCGTTTACTAAAATATCCACAGGCTCACCGGCAAGTTTGTCAAGAGTAATAATAGTCCCTTCAGACATGCCAAGTATGTCTTTTATTTTGCGCTCTGTTCTTCCAAGCTCTACAGTAAGCTGCATAGAAACATCCATTAAAAGCCCAAAATTACTAGGATCAACCCCCTCTGGTAAAGTATCAATTAAATCGGGAAGCTTAACCCCCTTTATTTCCGGCTTTTCTCCATTATCACTTTTTTCATCTACACTCATAATTCAACCTCTTAATAATTTAAGTTTTAATAAATAAAACAACTATCATTCAACCTCTTCTGTAAGCTCTTTTAATAAATCAAAACCTTTTATATCTCCAATTTTTTCTGTAATTTGCACTGAAACTTTATTTCCCATTAAACCCATTCTGCATTTAAACTTTTCTTTGGTACCAACTTTCAAAGTTAAATCTTTATTTATTAGAGAAGATTCAAGATTTAAAACATCACCTTTGTCAAGCGATAAAATTTCTCTTACTTTAAGTTTAACTTCCCCTATTTCTGCTACCAAAGGCATCGCTGTATTTTCCAACTTTTCACGCAAAGCATCAAGATTCTCGCTAGTAGTTCCAACCCCAATCAAAGAATGCCAATATCTTGTTGATAATTTTGAAACAATAGGCTCTATGGTAATATAAGGCAAACAAAAATTCATAAGCCCTTCTACTTTTCCTATTTTAACCTCAAGAGTTACTAAAATAATCATTTCTGTAGGGGGAACTATTTGAGCAAACTGTGGATTGACCTCAATATGACCAAATCTTGGCCTTAAATCAACAACTTGAGACCAAGCCTCTCTCATATTAGCAAGTATACGAATAATAACACTTTCCATAACAGACTGCTCAATTTCTGTTAAATCTCTACTTTTATCTTTAATCGTATCTCCATCACCCCCAAAAAGCCTATCTACAATAGCAAATGCTATTGTTGGATCAACTTCAAAAATAGCAGATCCTTTAAGAGGGTCCATATTTATTATTGCTAAAGTTGTAGGGTTGGGTATTGACCTAATAAACTCTTCATAGGTTAATTGATCAACTGAGGCTACGTGAACATGAACCATTTTTCTTAAAAGAGCAGAAAGTGAAGTTGTAGTATATCTGGCAAATGCCTCGTGAAAACTTGAAACTGTTCTAACCTGCTCTTTTGAAAATTTATCTGGCCTTTTAAAGTCATAAACCTTAACTTTTTGCTTTTTGCCTGTAGGGCTAGATATAACATTAGAAAGGGATTCGTCTAAGGATAAACTTTCAGACGAGTTGATAGACTCTAAAAGACTATCTATATCATCTTGAGATAAAGCTCCTGGATTGTTTGCCATTTAAAATTCCTTTAAATTTAAAATTCTTTTAAATTTATTACATATCAAAAATATCAATTTGGGTTAATGCTATTTCTTTTATTTCTCCATTTCTAAGAATGCTATTAATTCTTGCCTTAATTTCTGCTTTTATTTGACTTTCATTCTTTATTTCTTGACCAGTTCTTTGACTAAAATATTCTCTAATAATGTCTTTTAAGCGCACTTTCTGTCTTCCAAGCTCATTGAGAATATTAACATTATTTTCTGCATACCCCAAAGCAAGCTTTACAACAAAAGTTTTTGGAGGAACATCTAAGGTGTTACCTCTAATCTCATCTATACTTTCATACCATATAAGCATAGGTGGCTTTCCTAAGTATTCATTAGAAAAAACTGGAAAATCACTAGGAGCTCCACTTTGGCTTACCACCATTTTAGACACAAAATAAGAAACAATTATCATTATTGCAACAGTAAATATTCCTATTGCAAGTATTTGTAAAATTTTTATTATAATATCAGGCAATAAACCGCCTTTTCTACTAACATTGGAATCCCCCATATCTAAATTGTCATCGTCTTTATTAGGCATAATAAAATTCCTCCCATTAATTTCTTTTTTAAAGTTAAAAAGAATTACTTACTGCTTAATTTCCTTAGGGAAACTTAAAGATGCATCTGTAGTAATTAATATATCAATTCTTCTATTATAAGCCCTACCCTCAGGGGTATCGTCTGTTGCAATAGGCCTACTTCCACCAAAACCAGATACTTCAAAATTATTTTCAATTCTTTTAACATCAGATTGATCTAAATAGTTCAAAATATGTTCCAGCATATTAACAGATCTAGCAGCCGAAAGTTCCCAATTGCTTTTCCAAGGTCCATTTACATCAGTATCAATATTATCTGTATGCCCTTCTATTTTAAAATTATAGCCTCTAGGACTTAAAAAGCCAATAAAAGATGCTATTTTTTGAATAGAATCTCTATTCTCTTCAAGCTTAACATCTGCACTAGCAGAATCAAAAAATGCATCTGCTGCAAGAGATATTACAATACCTCTTTCTTCTTGCCTAACTACAATATTTTTAGACTGAATCTTCTCAATAAATTCAATCATGGATTTATTTTTAGCAGTCTGAGATGCTTGTTTATTGCGCACAGTAGAAGGCAAAGACATAAAGCTATTACTCAAATAAGATAATTTACTAAAATCTAAAGTTTTACCGCCCTTGAAAAATCCAGCACCCGTGAAAGAAGCAGACATTATTCTTATCACATTTTCTTGAAAAATAATATCATTTAATGAAAACATTGTAACAAAAAACACAAGCAGCAAAGTAACCATGTCTCCATAAGTCAACATATAATCTGGAGATCCTTCATCACATTTTGAAGGTTTCTTAATTCGCAAAGCCATTATTCACCACCAATGCTACTATTAAGCTGACTTCGATCTTTGGGGGTTAAAAACGTCATTAATTTTTGCTCTAAAATTCTAGGATTATCTCCAGACTGAATTGATAAAACACCCTCAATTATCATTGTCTTTACTGCAGCCTCTTCAGTATCAATTTTTTCCAACTTAAGTTGAACAGGAGTAAACATTAAATTTGCCATTATAGTTCCATAAAGAGTTGTAATAAGAGCAACAGCCATAGAAGAACCAAGCGCAGATTTATCCTCTAGATTACCAAGAAGAGCTACAAGTCCAATAAGAGTACCCGTCATACCAAAAGCTGGAGCAAGCTTTGCCCAAGTTTTAAAAAGATCTGAACCAACCTTATGCCTTTCTTGCATTTGATCAAGCTCTAAATAAAGCATAGTTCTAATTACCTCAGGATCTGCACCATCAACAACAAGCCTCATTCCTGACTTAAAAAATGGATCATTAATTTGTTCAAGCTCATCATCAAGAGATAAAAGACCTTCTTTTCTAGCCTTTTCAGAAAGCTCTACTAATATTTTTATAATAGAAACCTTAGCATATGAATTTCTTCTAAAGAAAAATCCCAAATACGTTGGAATTTTTTTTACAGCAACAACTTCTGAAGAAGCCATAAGAGCAGAAAAAGATCCAACAACAGTAATAAAAACAGAGCTTAAATCCCAAAAAACACCAAGTCCTGTAGGAGTAAATGCCATAGAAATTAAAATAGCTCCAAATCCAACTCCCCACCCAATTATACTAGCTAAATTCATAATTCAACGCCCCCATTTCCTTCTCCTAAAATTTTTTCTAAAGAAGCAACTTCTTTCCTATACAACTTAATCCTATTGACCACCTCTTCAACTTTTTCTTTAACAATTAACTTCTTACCATTCATAAGAAGAATTGTAGTATCAGGATTAGCCTCAATACTTTCAATATGATAAGGATTTAAATAATATCCATCACCATTAAGCTTAGTTACAAAAATCATATACTAAAAAAACAATCTTAGATTAATTTTTCAATCTTACAAGTTCTTGTAATAATTGATCAGAAGTGGTAATGGTTTTGGCATTTGCCTGAAATCCTCTTTGGGTCACTATCATATCTGTAAATTGCTCTGCAAGATCAACATTGGCCATTTCTAAAACACCAGATCTAATATCACCAAGTCCAGCAAGTCCAGTTTCGCCTATTCTAACTTGACCTGAATTGCTTGTTTCTACAAAATTAGTATCGCCTGATTTTGCAAGTCCTCCGGGATTCATAAAAGAAGCAAGAGCAATCTTGCCAAGATCTCGTCTTATGCCATTTGAATAAATGCCAACTATAACACCATTTTGATCAATTTCATAATTTTCCATATATCCCATGCCATATCCATCTTGAATAATAGCCTTTGTGCTACTAGAATCAGCAAACTGAGTAATTGAATCAGTGTAACTTCCAACTGTTCCCAATTTCAAATTTACAGTTTGCTGCTCACCAACTTCACCTACATTTGCACCCAAAACATTAAATGTTATAGGAATTTGAAGAATATCTCCTTTTTGCCCTGGTTGACCATTTAAAGACGCCAATGCTCCTTCATTGTCAAACCCAAGTGTAAAATTTGAATTTTGCTCACCATTTATTAATACTGTTGCATTCCATAAATTAGGCGTATTTAAATCTTTTACAACTCTAAGCTCAAGAACACTAACATTTCCAAAACTGTCATACAATGATTTATTGACAACCCAAGTTCCGCGTGCAATATCTGCAGGATTCGCACCTTCTTGAATTAAGGGCAATCTCTTATCAAGATTACAAGCAAAAGTAACATTTTTCGTAGACTTTGCTCCCTCTTTATCTCCAATCGGAATAATCAGATCCTCAATATCAGAAGCTGTATTTATAACCTTTTCACCTTCTAAATCTCTTGCCATCCAACCTTGAATTCGCATTCCATTTGCAGGATTTACAAGATGTCGATCAGAGTCCACGTCAAAAGCACCGGCTCTTGTATAAAACAAATTTTTACCTTCTTTTAAAATAAAAAATCCGTTGCCACTAACTCCAAGATCAGATGCTTTTTGAGTGCTTTGAAAAGCTCCTTGAGTGTGAATAGTGTCAATTGAGGCAACATTCATGCCTAATCCAACTTGCTTGGGATTAGTCCCACCACGAGCATCAGTAGGGCGAGAAGCTCCAGAAATAGATTGCGATATCATATCTTGAAAATTTACTCTTCCCTTTTTAAAGCCAATTGTATTTACATTGGCGATATTGTTACCAACAACATCCATTCTTGTTTGATGATTCTGAAGCCCAGAAACACCAGAATATAAAGACCTCATCATATAATTATTCCTCCAAACCTACCGATAATATATTTTTATATACATAATAATTACCATTAACCATAACTTGAGGTATTGCGCCTGTCTTAATGTTTGTGACGCGACCCTCAACAATCTCCCCATCACCATGCTGAAATTTAATTACTTTACCTAATAAATCCAAATCTTTTCTTATTTCTAAAGAAGATGAAAGTTTTTCAAACGATCTACTCATATTAGCCATTTGCTCAAGAGCCGAAAATTGCGCCATTTGCGCAATAAATTCTTTATCCTTCATTGGATTTGTAGGGTCTTGATACCTAAGTTGAGTAATGAGTAACTTTAAAAAATCATCCTTGCCAAGATTAACCTTATTAGATATATTGTCAACATTAAAATCTGTTTTTTTTTTAACTTTATTGCTAATATTTAAATTAAAAACATTTTCAACACCGTTTATTTTATTCATTTAGCTCTACCCTCTAAACAATTAAATTAACATTTTTATCTACATCGTAAGAAAATTCAACTTCTTCTTCAATTTTAAAAAATTTATTATAACCAAAATGAAAATTTTGGTCCTTAGAGTCATCTTTAAAATTTCCAGTAAAAGAATTTAAATTCTCACCTGCAAGAAAAAGATTTAAGCTGGCATTAAAACCACTCTCACCAAGCATTTTATTTAATGAATGCATATTTTGGTCAAAAAGCATTTTAACATTTTGATTATCCACTACGATCTTTCCCAATAAATTATTATTTGAATCAAGGTTTAAATTAATTCGTATACTACCAAGCTCTTTGGGCTTTAAAACCAACTTAATCTCTCCTGTATTATTCGATTTTAACACAACTTTAGCTTTATCCACAATATTCTTATTAATCTTAAGATTCCACTCCGGCTTTAAACTGCTGACAAAATCAAAGCCTCCAACATCTTTAGAGCTTTTTATATTATAATTAGCAAATTCTTCAACAAAGCCTTTTAAAGAATCGTTTGATATTTCTTTAACTTTATACCTATCAACAAAATTTTGACCATCAATTGCATTTAAGCTAAACTTTGAAAAAACAAAATCATTATGATCACTATTATTCTTTTTAAAGTTTTTTACATCAATGTTAATAACATTCTTTTCTTCCTTTTTATCATTCAAGCTTATCTGATTATAATAATCATCAATCAAAGCAGTTAAAAAATCAAAACCCAAAAAAGAACTTAAATCATTAAAAGCCAAACAAAGTTTTTCGATTTTTTCAAAAAATTTTTCTTTACCTAGAAAATCAAAATTGGATGATAAATCTTCTTTAATGCTATTTAAACCTTCAAAATCTAAAAATACATTCATTCTAGCAATCAAGGATTTCAAATCGGAAACAAAATCTTCATTTTCAAGTTTTTTAAAAAAAAAGGATTTATTTAAAGGTGATTTTTTTAAATTTTTAGCAATAAGTCCATTGTCTTTAAAAAAATTTAAAAAATCAAATATCATAAATTTTGCTTTAGCTAATTTTTTAGATTCAGAAGACATAACATTTAAAAAAGAGCTCGCATTTCCTTTAGATTCCATTTTAGAAACATTTAAATTTAACCCCTTAATTGTATTCAAGAGATTTAATTTATTTCCATAAGCTTTACTTAAATTTAATAAATTACTCATATACACACTACTCCAATGAACTAACAGACATTTTTCTAATCAATATAGCAGCTTTTTTAGAATCCATAAGAGATAACCAATAAGGAACAATTGATAAACGACCTTCTTTTTTGGAAAGCTCTTCAATTTTCCGCATATAAGATATTGCAAGCTCGGGATTTAAATCTTCAAGCCGCTTAACAGCATCTTCTGGTGGCATATTCATTAAATATACAGCTGTTTGCAAAATATTTGCTTCCTCATCATTATATTTATTTATAATGTCATCTATTATTTTTTGTTTTAAATCTAAATCTTTCTGCTTTTGCTTAAGCTCAAATTCAAGCTTATTTAAACTGTCTTCTTTTAACTTTAGATCTTCTTTAAGCTTTTCAATCTGCTGATTCTTAATATCAATAGCTTCTCTTTCCTTCACAAGTCTAGCTTCATCAAGAATTATATTAGAATTATGATCAAAGACCAGAGAAGTTTCTCCTAACAACTTGGTTCTTACAAATTCGGGGAAATATCTTTTAGTATTATACATTCCAATAAAATCAATAAAGAATAATACAAAGAAAAATAAAATAACAATTAAAAATAACAAAAAAAATGCCCTAAAAAAGAACGATAAAAAATTATTCACTTTCATTCCTTAGATTTTGACAAACTTTATAATTTACATGCTCATCTAGTAGCAAGCTTTCCTTTTTTTCTCTATTTTTAATTATAGAATTATTTAAATTTTTTATTAATATCTTAATCTTTTTTTCTTGCCTATATTTATCTACATAAACATCATAACATTTGTTATAATGCTTTCTAAGCTCTTCAAGAATTTTAAAATTTTGGGTTTTTTTATAATTTAAACAGTCTATATAACCTCTTATGTAAAGATCATCAAAACCATTCAAGTTTTTTAAAATATTAGGAATTCCATCTGAAAACTGATTTATTTTTGAAATTTTCTTATTTATATTCATTAAATCTCTCTCGCTTAGCTTTCGAAAGTAGGTTCTAATCGTCAATATTCTATTAAGCTTTTGTTTTCTAAAGTTTAAATCATTCAAGATAATATTTCCTTTATTTCATCTTCTAAATTTTCAAAATCAAATGTTTCGTTTATTCCTTGAGAAATAAAATTAATAATCTTAGGATACTTAGAAATTGCAAAATCAACATCCTTATTGGATCCTTTGAGATAAATTCCTGTTCTAATAAGATCTTCATAATCTTTATAAATAGACAATAAATTTCTAGCTTTCATTATTAATTTTTGTTTTTCTAGGCTCATTATTCTATGAATAGATCTTGAAGTTGAACTTAAAACATTTATTGAAGGATATATTCCCCTGTCAAACAAATCTCTGTCTAAAATAATATGACCATCCAAAACAGCTTTAATATTATCGGCTACAGGCTCTGTGAAATCATCCCCCTCAACAAGAACAGTATAAAACCCAGTAACACTTCCCCCATTACCATTAAAGCCCGATCTCTCAAGCAAAATTGGAATTTCAACAAAAACAGAAGGCGGATAACCTTTAGCTACCGGAGGCTCTCCTAAAGAAAGAGACATCTCTCTTTTAGCATTTGCAAACCTAGTAATAGAATCAAAAAGCAAAGCCACATCTTTACCTTGCTCCCTAAAGTATTCTGCTATCATGGTAGCAACATAAGCTCCCTTATACCTTGAAATGGGAGATTCATCAGAAGTTGAAACAACTAAAACACTTTTTTTTAAACGCTCTTCACCAAGCTCATGTTCAATAAACTCATTAAGCTCTCGACCCCTTTCCCCAATAAAAGCAATAACATTTACATCTGCATTTGAATTTTTTGCAATCATGCCAAGCAAAGTAGATTTACCAACACCAGAACCAGAAAAAATACCAACTCTTTGTCCTTTTGCAACTGGCAAAAACCCATCAAGAACTTTAACTCCCGTTAATATTTGATCTTCAAAAATACTTCTATTAATTGGATTAATTTTTTCAAAAATTAACTCTTTATAACTATTGTTCAAAAATGACCCTTTATTATCAATAGGTCTGCCAAGAGAATCAATAACTCTTCCCAAAAGCTCATCACTAAGATTTATTTCTAGCCCTTTGTTTAAAGAATAAACTTTATTTCCAACTTCAATCCCGCTAAATCCTTCATAGGCCATAAGGCTAACATAAGGACCATTAAATCCTAAAACCTCTGCGCATACCTTTTTGCCATTTCTTTGATCAATTAAACACAAATCTCCAATAGCGCACTGAGGCCCTAAACTCTCAACTAAAAGACCTTTTATTTTTTGCACCCTGCCAACAAAAGAAACAGTTTCAATATCATCTACTTGTCTTAAATAATTTTCAAAAAAATTGCTCACTAAAATTCCTTTAGATACTTAACTTAATAAAGAAAAATTTTTAAACTTTTCCTCTATTTTATCAAGTTGAGAAGAAATGCGCGCATCAATCTCTCCAAAATTAGTTTCAATTATACAACCGCCTTTGCCTATGTTGGGATCTTCTATGATCTCTAAATTTTCTATAATATCAAATCTAGAAATAAAATCACTCTTTTTATGTCTAACAATATCTAAATCATCAAGATTTACACGAATGGTAATCTGTGTTTTATCTTTTACCCTTTTCAAAACCTCATTAACATTTTCCAAAACAATATCTTTTTGAGAATCTGTAATCCTCTTAATAACTTTAATTGCAATTTGCATAACAAGACTCACTATCTGGCCACTCGAAGATTCAAGAATACCTTTCCTTTCAGCAATCAGAGATGCTATTATAACATGTAATTTTCTCATAACTTTGTCAAAATCTTCAAAACCACTTTCATAACCTTTGCTATATCCCTCTTCCCTACCTTTAGCTATTGCTATCTCAAGATCTGTTTTTAATTTTTCTTCATACTCTCTTGCTAATCTTTCAATCTCGGCATTAGATTCAGTCTCAATAGATTCTTTCTTATAAATAGCTTCTTTTTGTAAAAGATCTGCTTCTTGTTTGGCTGCTTCTAATACTTCATTAGCCTTTGCCTTAGCTTCTTCAATAAGCCGCTTAGATTCAATTTGAACTTCCTCTTTGGCAAGTTCTTGCCTTTTAGCAAGCTCTTCCTCAAGTTGTAATTTTTCATCTCTTAAAAGTTGCAACTCTTCTTTAAGATTGGAGATTTGACTTTCTATGTCGTAAACCTTGCCTTCCTTCTCCTTGATTTCCAAAGATTCAAAAACAGGCTTTGCTATCTCAACAAACTCAAACTTTACTAAATTATCAACTTCTGATGATTTATATAAAACCTTAGGCAAACAAAACTCCTTTATCAGACAAGCACATCTTCTTCACCACCCCTTGAAATAACTATTTCTCCCTGTTCTTCTAATTTTCTAATAAGAGAAACAATTTTTTGCTGAGATTCCTCAACATCTTTTCGCCTAGTAGGTCCCAAAAATTCCATGTCTTCCTTAAGCATTGAAGCCGCTCTTTTTGACATGTTTTTGAAAATTTTTTCTTGGACAGGAATATCTACAGATTTTAAAGCTTTTGCCAACTCTTGACCATCTATTTCTCTTAAAACCCTTTGTATAGATCTGTCATCAAGTAAAACTATATCCTCAAACACAAACATTTTCTTCTTAATCTCTTCTGCAAGCTCTGGATCTTCTTCTTCAAGAGATTCAATAATAAACTTCTCCGTTTTTCTATCAGCCATATTAATTATCTCAACAACATTGTCAACTCCTCCTGCTGATGTATAATCTTCTGAAGAAAGAGAAGCTAGTTTTTTCTCAAGAACCCTCTCAACCTCTCTTACAACCTCAGGAGAAGTTCTATCCATTAACGCAATTCTTCTTGCAACATTGGTTTGTACTTCTGTGGGCAAACTAGAGAGAATAAAAGAAGCCTTTTGAGGATCAAGATATGAAAGAATTAAAGCAATTGTTTGGGGATGTTCTTGCTGAATAAAGTTTAAAATATTCGCAGGATCTGCTCTTCTTACAAATTCAAAGGGTCTAGACTGTAAAGCAGAACCCAAATTATTAATAATATCAACTGCTTTTTGAGTCCCAAGAGATTTTTCAAGAAGCTCTCTTGCATAATCAATTCCACCCTTTTGAATAAATTCTTGAGCCATCATTAATTCTTTAAACTCTAAAAGAACATTATCTTTAAGCTCAGAAGTAATTGTCTCAAGCTTTGCTATCTCAAATGTCAAAGACTCTATCTCTTCTTGAGAAAGATACTTAAACACTTTAGAAGAGATTTCAGAACCTATTGAAACCAACAAAATAGCGGCCTTTTGCTTGCCTGTTAAAGCAGAAACATCCAGAATCTCCTTTTCTTTTTTTTCTTCCATATCAATTACTACCTTTTACGCGTTTTTCAAAAGCCATGTTCTTATAAGCTTAGCAACATCTTCTGGCTTTTCTCTGGCTAAAAGCTCAGCATTGCTTTGAAGCTCATCGCCTTCTCTAATCCCACCAACAACATCGTCAACGCCAATATCGTCACCACCATCCATTAAGGCTTGTTGGCGCCTTAAGTGTGCTTGCTTTGCTAATTCCTCTTCTCTAAGACGTCTTCGTCTCTCAAGTTCTCTAGAAATAGCAAAAAATATCGTAAATACTAAAATTAATAATGAAAATACTATACTTGCAATAAATAAGAAATATTTAAACCTTTCACTTGCAAAATAATTTTCATCTATTTCTCTAAATTCATTCATACGATCAAAAGATATATTTCTAACCGTTATTGAATCGCCTCTTTCTGGCTTATATTCAAAAGAACTTTGCAAAACATCTTCAATATTTTTTATTTCTTCTAATGCCATAGGCTTATATTCTCTTTTTCTCATTCCATTTTCTATTACGAAATCTCCCTTCTCATCGTACACAAAATTCCAAATACCATCTACGAAAATACCAAGAGAAACACCTACAATCCTAGCGGGCTCTTTTTCGCTTGTAGATTTTTTTTCATTCAAAGCAACATTTTTGATCTCTTGAGACTCATTATATTTACCAGTAATATCACTTAAATCCTGATATTCAGGAGGGGTATTGCCTTCCTGCCCAGGAGGTCCCCAGGGACTATATCCTTGACCCTGATATTCTTTTTTTTGAGTCTGAGAAGATATAATAGTTGAATCGCTTACTTTCCTAGTGTTATAAGAAGCTTTTGGATCTTGAGATTGAAGCTCAATAGGGGCATACTCTTTAGACTCTGTAGTTTCTTTTGAAGTATCAAGCTTTACATTTACTCTTGCTATCATAAATCTATCAACAGACAAAACCTTACTTAATGCAGAATCGATTTCACCCCTAAGCATAGCTTCATACTTAAGCTTTAACTTACGCTCTTTTTCTGCTAAGTCTATTCTATCTATCCCATCCAAATTAGAAAAATCATTTAAAATAGTTCCACTATTATCAACAATAGCAATATTGTCAGATTCAAGACCTTCAATGGCATACTGAATAAGTTTAACAAGTCCTTCAACTTTTTTTCTATTGGTAATAATATCAGAACCGGGTCTTGGGGTAATTCTAACAGATGCCTTAACAGGCTCTTGAGACTCTTTAAAAAGAGCTTTCTCGGGCATAACAAGATTCACACTAACAGCATCAACATCATCTAAAGCTACAATATGCTGTTCAACCGCTCTTGTAATAGATCTTCTAAGATTAATGCTTCTTTCAAAATCAGTAATAGTCCACCTATCAATATCAAACAAAGCCCATGGATCCATATGAACGGGCACAAGCTCTTCTCTGACAAGAATTGCTCTCATTTTTTTTGCAAGCTTTTCATCATCTAAATAAATTCTTCCATCAGAACTCAAAAAATACTTAACATTTTCCCTATCAAGTCTTTGCGATATCCTATCTAAGAGATATTGATCTTTAATTTCAACCCCAAAAAGAGCAATGCTTTGACTTTTAGTAGAAAACCCTATTAAAAAAACAAGCGCAAGAATCACAAAAAAAATAATCAATCCTAAGGCTATTTTCTGAACCGTACTAGCTTTTTTGAAGATTCCTTTTGCTGAAACAAAAAAATTAGTAAAAAATTTGCTCAAAATCTTATGGCTCCTTAACGAATATTGATTATATCTTGATAAGCCTTCACACCTCTCTCAACAACAGCCTTTAAAATGCTTAAATTCATATTCGCCTTAGACATCGCTATTACAACATCATGAACATCAATGCTACTAGGCTTAAGAATAGCTTGTTCTGTAACCTTGGAAACATTTAATTGGCTTTTGTTGACATCAGTAATCGAATTTATTAAAACATCCTTAAAAGTTTTAATATCATTGTCTTTGGCATTACTTTTAGAACTAAAAAGATTCACATCAAAATGCAAAGGATTTTTTTTAACCAAATTAATATTATTTTCTGTAAAAAAAGCATCTGTTCTCACCAATGATCTCTCCTTTAGCCTTGAAGTATAGCTAACGCACTTCTAAACATAGACTTACTACTATTGATGACAGTAGAATTTGCCTCATAAGCACGAGAAGCTGAAATCATATCTACCATTTCTTCAACTAAATTAACATTGGGAAGCTCTACATAACCCTTTTTATCTCCAGAACTTATTGAATCGGGGTGAGCTGGATCATATTTTAACTTTAATGGAGATTTATCTTTTTCAATGCTAGCAACCCTAACTCCTTGACCAATGCCATTATCAAGATAATCCGGAATAAAAGGCCCTTTCCAATAAGGATTATTAACCCTTGGTGCAAAAATAATCCTTTGCCTTCTATAAGGTCCACCATCAGGAGTTCTAGAAGTAGAAACATTTGCAATGTTATTAGAAATAACATCAATCCTTAACCTTTGTGCTGTTAATCCCGTTGAAGCTACATTAATGCTTGAAAACAATCCCATTTTACATTCCTTAAGATATTAATTTATTTTAATACAATATTTATACTTTTAAAATAATGCGCCTGAACATTAGTCATAAGATGATACATCATTTGGTTTTGCACAAGTGCCTTAACCTCAGAATCAATATCAACATTATTGCCATTATTATTCATAGTTGAAAAATGGTCAAGAACTCTGTGAGGCTTGACATCTGAATACTTTAGATTTTTAAACCCAGACAGGTGCTTATCACTAGATTTAATTAAGTTTAAATCATTTTTAT